>URNU01000118.1 GCA_900549275.1 uncultured Collinsella sp.
TGCAGCAAGGCTCCGCGCAGCAACGAGGCACGGTCGACCAAAATGCCAGCATGGCCCAAGCGCTCGGCAAAGGACAGGCTTGCCCGTGCTACCGAAGTCACATGTGCATAGACCGTCACGTCGCCATGCTGGATAAACTCGCGCGTCAAGTCCAAGCGGCCCGCCTGGGCCAGCTGACGGGCGGCATCGTCGACCTCGTGCGCGATTTTCTCGGAACGAATGGCATCGGACATGCGGCCTCCCTCCAGCGGCTCTCGGCGGCAAGCCACAGCCTGCACACATTGAATAAAATCATCATCGAATCTATCAGTATGGCATCGGACAAAACGTTTTGCCCCGCCAGTTGGCGAATTACCGCGCCGCCGTCACATATCAAACGCCAAAATGTGCGAGACTGTTCTGTGCAATTGTGCCGGCCGAGGGAGCGCCGGCGCTCGATTCGCATGGAGTAACCCACAACGATGCTGCTTACGCAAACGACAACGCCCGAGGACGTCAAGGCTCTTAATCGCGCCGAGCTCCCGCAGCTCTGCGACGAGATTCGCCACGCCATCCTCGAAAGCTCCGCCGCTGTCGGCGGACACGTTGCCCCCAACCTGGGCGTCGTTGAGCTCACAGTCGCGCTCCATCGCGTGTTTAACTCCCCCACCGACAAGATTGTCTTTGACGTGTCGCACCAGACTTACGCCCACAAGGCGCTGACCGGGCGCGCGTACACCTATATCGACCCGGAGCGCTTTGGCGAGGCCTCCGGCTTTGCCAATCCCGACGAGTCCGAGCATGACTTGTTTGCCATGGGTCACACCTCGACCTCGGTGAGCTTGGGCTGTGGCCTTGCCCACGCGCGCGACCTGGCGGGTGACACGTATAACGTCATCACCATCATTGGCGACGGCTCGCTTTCGGGCGGCCTGGCGTTTGAGGGCTTTAACAATGCCGCCGAGCTCGACAGCAACCTGATCATCATCGTCAACGATAACGACCAGTCCATCGCCGAGAACCACGGTGGCCTGTATCGCAATCTGGCCGAGCTGCGCGCCAGCAACGGCACCTGCGAGCGCAACGTTTTCCGCGCGCTGGGGCTCGACTATCGCTACCTGGCCGCCGGCAACGATGTCCAAGCGCTGGTCGATACGCTGCAGGAGCTGCGCGATATTGATCACCCCATCGTGCTGCACGTCTCGACCGCCAAGGGCAAGGGCTTTGAGCCGGCCCAGAGCGACCCCGAACACTGGCATCATGTAGGGCCCTTCGATATGGCAACCGGCCGCAAACTTTGCCCGGGTCACCCGAGCGAGCCCGCACCGCGCACCTATGCCGATATTACGAGCGAGGCACTCAGCGCCGCTATCGAGCGCGATCCGCTGGTCGTGGGCATCACGGCCGCTACGCCCTACATCATGGGCTTCACGCCCGAGCTTCGCGCCGCGGCAGGCAAGCAGTTTGTCGACGTGGGCATTGCCGAAGAGCACGCCGTCACCTTTGCCACCGCGCTCGCCAGCGCCGGCGCCAAGCCGGTCTTTGGCGCGTACGGCACGTTTTTGCAGCGCGCCTACGACGAACTGTGGCACGACTTGTGCCTCAACGACGCCCCCGCAACCATCTTGGTATTTGGTGCGTCGATCTTTGGCACCACATCCGAGACGCACCTCTCGTTCTTTGATATTTCTATGCTGGGCGGACTTCCCAACATGCGCTACCTGGCACCAGCCTGCATGGAGGAATACCTATCCATGCTGAGCTGGTCACTCGACCACCGCGAGCATCCCGTGGCGATCCGCGTGCCTGGTATTGGCCTGGTGAGCCGTCCCGACCTTGCGCCCGCCGAAGACACCGATTACGGCGTCGCGCGCTACAACGTTGTGCGTCAGGGCCGCGACGTTGCCGTGCTCGCGCTTGGCGATTTCTTTGAGCTGGGCGAGCGCGTGGCAAACCGTCTGACTGCCGAGTACGGTATCGAGGCCACGCTCGTCAACCCGCGCTTTGCAACCGAGCTCGACCGCGAGTTCCTCGACAGTCTTGCCGCCGAGCATCGCGTTGTCGTCACCCTCGAGGACGGCATCTTGGATGGCGGCTGGGGCGAGCGCGTCGCGTGCTACTTGGCCTGCACACCAGTGCGCACGCGCACCTTTGGCATCGCCAAGGGCTTCCCCGACCGCTACGACCCCAACGAGCTGTTGGCGCAGAACGGCATGACGGTCGAGAACATGGCCGCCGAAGCCGTAAGGCTACTCAACGAGTAAAAAACCTCCGCAAGGGAAGCACCCCTGCGGAGGTTTTTGTTTTCGCGACGCGATTATCTCAATCTGTAACATCTAGGACCCGAATTCCCGTCTAACTGTTACAGATCGAGACAAGACGTCTTAGTCCCTGACCTTTGTCTCAATCTGTAACAGTTAGAGACCTTTTGTCCGTCCAGATGTTACAGATTGAGACATTCGAATCCCCCTAAGGGAATAATCTCGATCTGTAACAGTTACTCGGCAAAAACGGCTGCAGATGTTACAGATCGAGACAAAGCAGCAAGGCAATTAGCGGTAGCTGTTCTTGAGGATTTCGACGACGTCGGGGTCGGTCAGTGTTACGGGGTCGTGGCTAAACAGGACGCCGTTGGTCGTCAGAGCGTTGTGCGCAATGGCCGGCAGCTTTTCGACCGTAATCCCCCACTCGCTCATGGCGATGCCTGCCACATGGCAAGCCTCCATCAGGCGCGTGAGCTCAATCACAAAATCGTGTGGATCATCCGCGGCGGCATTACCCATCAGGCGCGCCATGTCGATATAGCGCTCGGGTGCGGCGCCGTGATCGATCATCCACGTGTGGTAGGCACGGGCGATCATAATGAGGCCGGCGCCGTGCGGCAGGTCGTGATGATGCGCACTCATGCCATGTTCAAGACCATGCGAGCCCGTGGTGCCCGAGGCATCCATGGCATAACCACCGAGTGTGTTGGCAAACGCAAGGCTCGAGCGCGCCTCCAGGTCATCGCCATTATTGACGCACGTAGGCAGCGCCGCGGCGGCACGGCGGATGCCTTCGCGGCAAACCATGTCACCCATGGGCGTGTTGGTATTTGAGATGTAGCACTCAACGCAATGGAACAGGGCGTCGAATCCCTGATAGGCGGTCAGACGCGCCGGGACGCTCGCCATGAGCTCGGGATCGACGATCGAAAGCACCGGGAACAGGCGCGGATCGCCCAGGCGAAGCTTCTCGTCATTGTCCTCGCAGGACAGGACGCCGCCCGCATCGACCTCGGAGCCGGTACCCGCCGTGGTAGTCACGCAAACAAGCGGCAGCGGATTGTTGGGGATAGGCAGGCCGAGCGCAGTGCCACCATTGACAAAATCCCAGATGTCACCGGGGCACTCGTTACCCTTGGCATCGGTATGCGGGTTGGCCGCCACCGCGCAGATGCCCTTGCTGCCGTCCATGACCGAACCACCGCCAAGCGCCAGTATAAAATCACAGCCATGGGTACGCGCCATCCAGCCACCTGCGTTGACGGTCTCGCGCAGGGGGTTGGGCTCAATGCGATCGAATAGCTCGTGCGCCACGCCGGCGCGATCGAGCTCCGCCTCCACGCGCCTCAGGTATCCAAAGCGCTTGACCGAGTTGCCGCCGGTGGTAACGATGAGCGCTTTGGTGCCGGGCAGCTTCTGCGCGCCCAGCTCGCCCAACTTGCCCGCGCCAAACAACACCTTGGTCGGTGCGAAAAACGAATAACCGTTCATACGCGATCTCCTTACTTATATATGCATCGCGTTGCCGCCATTATAGCGACCGCTGCGAGCGATCGTGTCGCCCGCAAAACGCTTTCTTAGCTGCAATAATTGACGTTTGCCCAGATAAAACCTGCCAAAATAAACCTGTCCCTTTTTGGTAGGTAGAATAACCCATAAGGTAAGTATGTTTCTGTGTTATTTCGTGTTGACCCATTTGAGCGCGATAGGGTATAACTCTACTCAACCGCTAGGGATTTTATTGAGAAAGGTGTTCTACCATGAGCAAGAACCTCTCCCAGCAGGTCGTTCTCGACCGCCGCGGCTTCGTTGCCGCCACCTTCGCAACCGTCGCCGGCCTTGGTCTTGCCGGCTGCTCTGACACCAGCGCCGAGGCCGACAAGGGTTCCGCCACCGGCTCCTCCAAGGGCTCCGAGGATACCGAGGTTTCCGCCACGCTCGATGCCAAGGCATTCGACAAGCTCGTCAACGACGGCCCCAAGGCCGATGACGACGCCATCGCCGCCAGCACCTGGGCGACGGCCGTCAAGGACGCCGGTGTCTTTAAGATCGGTGGCGTTCAGACCTCCACGCTCTTCTCCCTCCTCAACGAGAAAGACGGTCAGACCCGCGGCTTCGACGCCGGTATCGCACAGCTCCTGTCCAACTACATTCTGGGCGAGAACAAGGTCGAGATCACCCAGGTGACCTCGGACACGCGCGAGTCCGTCCTGCAGAACGGCCAGGTCGACGCTGTCTTTGCAACCTACACCATCACTGACGAGCGCAAGAAACTCGTATCCTTTGCCGGTCCCTACTACTACACCCAGCAGGCCATCCTGGTGCTCGCCGATAACGACGACATCAAGAGCGTCGACGACCTGGCCGACAAGAACGTCGCCGTCCAGTCCGGCTCCAACGGCCCTGCCATCCTGGAGGAGTTCGCCCCCAAGGCCAGCCAGCAGGAGTTCAAGACCGACGAGGAGGCCCGCCAGGCACTCCA
>URNU01000119.1 GCA_900549275.1 uncultured Collinsella sp.
GCGCGGAGGAACTCGGTCTCGTTAAAGCGCTTGGAAAACTCGTTGAAGTAGCCCAGCACCTCGGTGCGATCGCGAAAACTCGGCTGCACCGACACGATGGTCGCGGGGTTGTCCAAATAGCGGCTAAAGCTGTAGGGCAGCGAGGTCTTACCGGTACCCGAGATACCCTCCAGGATCAGTAGCTTGGAGGCGGCCATGCCGGCCACAAAGCGGCGGATGACCTCGGGCGTGTAGTAGAGCTTCATCTGGCTGCAGGCGAACGCGCGGAAGCTGTCGACAAAGTCCTCCAGCGAGATGGCATCGTCGTAGACCGGCGATTCCCAGTCGCGGTACTTAAGGTCCACAAGGGACAGCTTGGGGAAGCGGTTGGCCTGGGCGATCTCTTTTTCCTCGGCAAGGGTCTTGGCCTCGACGGTGGCCTTGGCCATGGCGGCCGCGGCGTCCTTAACGCCCGCGCCATCGAGCGCGAGCGACGCGTTGCCCGACACCACGGCAGCCGTGGCGCCCTCGCCCGCAGGCGCACCCGCGGCGGCGCCCACCACGTTGCCCACCGTGGGCAGGTGGTCGTCAGCCAGGGCCGAGGCGCCCACGTACGGAATCTGCTTGGTGCCGCCCATGGCATTGACCTTGAGCGCCAGCAACTTGTTCTTCTCGTCCATGAGGTCGAGCACCTGCTTGTTGAGGCGGCCGATCTCGCGATAGAGCGCCTTGTTGGACGTGTCGTCGCGATGCAGGCGACGGTTGATGCGGTAGTGGTGGACCAGGATGGCCACGATCAGCACGGGGACCGCGATGAGCATGGCAAACAGAATGACCGCGCCGATCTTGCCCACCAGGTCAAACGTGGTGAAGTAGGTCATAAAGATGTTGAAGTACTCAACCCAGCCAAACACCAGCAGGTTAAGGATGGAGCTCACGACGGCAACGACGTTGTAGACGACCTTTGCCAGCAGCTCCCAGGCAAATCCCAGAAACTCACTCACCGTCGGTACCCTCCTGCTTGGACGCGCTCATCGCCGCCTCGGCCTCGGCCTTCAGACGACGGGCTTCCTCGAGCTTGGCCTCGGCCTGGGCGAGCTGCTCGGCGGCGTTATCGGCCGTGACGGCGGCGTCACCCTTGCCCTCGGCGTCCACGATGGCAGCGGCGGCGGCCAGGCGGTCCTCCTCGGCCATAGCGCGCTTGAGGTTCATGCCCACCACGATGAGGTGATACACCTGGTAGATAAAGAACAGCAGCATGGGCAGCACGATCACAATGAGGAAGCCCATGGAGCTGGACAGGAAGTCCATGACCTTGCCCATTTGTGGCAACGCGAACAGGTATTTGCCCACGATGTCGCCGTCGCTGATGATGTGCGTATCGGCCACGTCGTTGTTATCGCCCTTGGTGGTAAAGCTGCGCATGCCGTTAACCTCGTCGATGGCGGCGATGCGGTGCGTGTTGAGCGCGTACTCGTTGTCGATGATGGTATGGAACGTCACGATGTCGCCCACCTCGAGCTTGGAGGTGTCGCACTTTTTGATGAAGATGAGGTCGCCCTTGTTAAACGTGGGCGCCATGGAGTCGGACTGCACGGCGAGCGGGGTGAAGCCGGCGATGTCAGAGACGCTGCCGTCCTCGCGCGTGGCGAGCGTGGTAAACGCATACAGGGCCGCCACCAGGATGATGATCCACATGACGACGCTCAGCGCGATGGATGCGACTTTTTTAACAGATTGCATGATGTCCCTTACTACCGTGTCTGTCTAGGTCGTGCGCGGCCCGGTGGCCGCCGTGCGTATCACTGTTCCTCGATGCCCTCAAAGCGCATCGAAACCGAATAGTTAGCTCCCTTTAGCATATTAGTGCAATTTGGGTCCGTTCCCTCGAGCCATATACGAACGGTTACCGGCTTGTCCGTATCTTTTATCAGGTCGAACATATCGCTGGCCGCGGTCGCCTCGCCCGAGCCGAGCCCAAAGACGGTGGCCGCGCCGGATGAACCCCCGCCCCCGTTGGGGTTGTAGACCCAGATATGACCGTCGGCGGTAAAGCTCATGCGCATGGCGCTGGCCATGCCCTGCGTGTCGGAGCTAAACCGCGTGCCGGACACGCCGCCGTCGCCATCCTGCCCGGTCAGGCGCACGCGCAGGTCCGTGCTGCCCATAAAGTGCAGCGTGAACTCCAGGTAGGCACCGGTGGCGGGATCGGCGGTGGAACCGTCCTCGAAAGTGAAGGTCTGGTAGTCGCTCGTGGTTACGGGCTTGAGCTTGGACGCATCGATGTCCACGCCCTTTTCGCTGGCGATGCGCGCCGAGATCTGGTCAAAGCCCAGGCTGTGCACGTATTCGTCGAATGCGGCGTGCTCGTCCAGATCAAAGCGCAGCGAGCCGTCGGCGTTGGCGTCGATCATGAGCATACGGGTCTTGGCGCTATCGGCGATAGAGAACCAGGCAAACGTTGCCATGGCTATCGCCACCAGCGCAAACAGCACCAACACCACGGTTGTGGTGAGCTTGCGGCGCAGATCGGTGTCGGTGGGCGCGGCGGCGTTGGGCTTGCCGGTGGCGGGCGTGCAATTGGCGGCGGGTTGCTTACGCGTCATGGCTACTCACCGTCCAAGGTCGCAAAAAGGGCCAGGTGCAGGGTGCCCGGGTCTTGATGCAGGTAGTCGGCGCTATCGGGGTCGGTGCCCTCGATGTAGTAATAGATGTCCAGGCGATAGGTCTGGCCCATTGCCAGCGTGGCGAGCGAGTTTTGCGGGCGCTCGGCCGTCTCGCCGGCGTCCAGGGTAAAGGCGGCCGGGTCCTGCTTCACGTCTGCACCGCAGGCAAGTTGGCCGTTTTGCCAGCCCAGCAGCATACCGTCGGCGTAGCCGGCAAGGCCAGCCGGGGCGGTCGTGGGATGCTCGCCGCGATGGCCGCTGTCGGAACTGTCGAGCTCAAAGATGTTGGTGGCGAGCACCTGGCCGCCGCTCGAGATCTTGATGCCCACGCGGGCCGCGCGCAGCAGCTCGGCGTCGGCACCCTGCGGAACCAGCGACTCGGCCAGATACAGGCTCACCTTGCCCTTAACCTTACTGGCGCCCGTGCCCGTGATGGTGGGACGCAGGTCGATCCAGCCGTGATAGTAGGTGGAGCCATTGTCTTTTGCCTGCTCAAACACCGTGGCATCGCCGCTGGAATTGTTCTGCGCACAGGCAGCAAAGCCGTTGAGGTCGAAGGTCGAGACCGGGTAGAGCGTCGCGGCCCCGCTCGCGGTGGAGGCCAGAGATGCATCGCCTTGCTGCGACCAGCCGCCGGCGTCGGCATCGCCCAGCTCCAGCACCAACTTGGACGTGTCGCTGTGCACGCTCACCGAGTTGGTGTTGACCTTCATGTTGTTGGTAAACCAGGCGTAGGTCGCGGCGCCCAAGGTGGCGGCGAGCGCCACCATAACGAGCGCGATGTAGGCACGCGCGCGGCGGGCGCGGCGGCGGGCGGCGGAGTCCTCGAGGACCTGGTGCTCGGCGGCGGCAGTGGGTGCGGTCGCCGGGGTTGCGCCCGCGGACTCGCTGGCGCCTACCTGCATGTGCTTATTTTTGTGCATTTAGCTCGCCCCCCCTATGCCTTGGCCGCGGCAAAGGCAAGCTGCAGTACCACATCGCGGGCCTGGGCCTCGTCGATGCAATTGGCGTCGCAGCCTTCCATGTACACAACGTAGCGAACGCTTGCCACCTCGTTGGCGGCCAGCGTGCAGATGGGCGTGGCGCCCGCGCGCGCCGTGGGCGTGTCGCCGGTGCCGTCCATGCTGCAAGCGCTTATGGCGCGCGCAGGGTCGGCGGTGTAGGTCCAGCCCGAGGCGCCCGCCGCCACCACGCCGTCTTGCGCGGTGCTGCGCCTGCTGGTGGCGCCCGCGGTGTTGCCCAGGTCGTCGCAGGTAAAGATGTGTGTCTGCGTACCCGACTGGGTCGTGATCACAAGACCCAGGCGCAGTGCGGCCAGCAGCTGCGGGTCGCTCGTCACGCTCATCTGGCCCGGATACAGGTACACGTTGAGCGCGCTGTCGCCGCCCTTAAGGTACAGCGTGCCCGAAAGGGCATAGTCGTCCAGCTGCGCGGTGCAGTCGGCGTAGTCGGTCGTGATGCCCGCGGCGTTTTGGAACGTGCCGCGCCAAAAGCGGGAAAGGTCTGACGTCGAGATGGGATAGAGCGTCTTGTCGGCGGCGGCAAGCGTGGCCGTCGTGTCCCAGGGCCCGTTAGCCGAAAGGCCGATCTGCAGGTCGGAACCCTCGTCGCTTACCGTGTGCGCCACGGGCGTCACGTTGGTGTAGCGCGAGTTGCTAAACCAGGCGTAGGTGGCGGCGCTCAGGGCGGCTACCAGCACCAACATCCATGCGGCCGCGGCAACCATGCGACGGCGCGAGCTTAGGATGTCTTTGATGTTCGATGCACTCATACCCAGCCCCCTTACGAACGCTTGCCGGCAAAGCGCAGCGCCAGCGATTGCAAGCCGGTGGCGGCCAGGTTGTTGGTGCAGTCGGGATCGCAGCCTTCCAGCCACACGTATACATCCACACGCACGGGCGTGCTACGATCGGCGCCTTTGGCAGCGGCGGGCAAGCTGCAGATCTTGGTCGTGGCCTCCTTGAGACTCACGATGCCGGTGTCTTCGTTGTAGTCGCAGAAGTTTGCGCTGGTCAGCTGGTCAAAATGGACCGTGGCACCATCGG
>URNU01000120.1 GCA_900549275.1 uncultured Collinsella sp.
CGCGGCGTGGTGCGCATCGAGGAGCTGGAGCAGGCGCTGGCCGACCAGGACCTCGATGACATCGACCCCGACGCGGTCGTGTCCATGTACATGCCCAAGCGCCGCATGGAGCGCATCGGCGCGGCGCTGCTGCGCATGGACAAGCTGCAAAAGGCCCTCGTGGTGCTGGCGCTTGCCTTTGGCGTGTTGTTCGCCCTGTCGTTTATGCAGGAAAACATGGGTAACTTCACCATCAACCTCAACCGCCTGGAGCTGTTCCGCCGCGGCGTGGCCATTGCCGACAACGGCGACTTTAACAACGCCACCGCGCGCCTGGCCGCCGACGCCTTGGACAACGGCACCAATATCGCCGCTGAGGACCTGCCCGACAATCTGGACGACATCGACGGCAGCCACAACGGTAAAAACTACGTGGCGTACACCTTCTATATCCGCAACGCCGGCAAGACCGATCTGGGCTACAGCGCCAAGCTCAAGGTGGTCAGCGCCAGCAAGGGCGTGGAGAAGGCCGCGCGCGTGAGGGTGTTTCGCAACGGCAAGCCTACTACCTATGCAGCGGCTGCGGCCAACGGCAATCCCGAGCCCAACACCGAGCCGTTTGCGTCCAAAGACGTGGTGGCGACCATCAGCCACAAGAACTTCCGCGTGGGCGATGTGGACAAGTACACCGTGGTCATTTGGCTGGATGGCGACGACCCGGAGTGCGTGGACAAGATCATCGGCGGCGCGGTGGAGTTTGGTTTTGACTTTGATTCGTCCGAGACCGACGATTCGAGCCTGTTCGTTAAGTTCGTGCAGGATATTGCCGACACCCTGACCGGCAACGACCCCATTAGCGCGAGCGGCAACGAGGCGCCCGATTACTACAAGGAACACAACGTGACTTGGAGTAACCGCCGCAACCAAAAGAACTCGCCCGCAGGGGACGAGGACAAGTAGAACAAGCAAGCGCCGGACCGGAATCGATTTTCCGGTCCGGCGCTTTTGGTGACGGCTTATGCCGAGGTTTTGCCGTCTGAGGCGGTGGCTGAGGCGCTGTCCAGCAAGAACAGCCGTAGCGCGAGCTTGATTGCATAGCCCGGTTTGACCTGTGCCGCGTCTCCCATGCGCTCGCCCAGGTCGCCGCAGTAGGCGTAGAGGTCGCGGATGAGGTCCGCGCCCGAGAGCGTGAACATGTAGCCCGCGTCCGAAAGCGCGTTGGGTGCTGCGGGCAACCCCGCAGCCGCACAAAAGCTCGCGAGGTCGGGGTCCATGACGGCTTCGTAGTCGATCGCGGTGCCACGGTCCTGAGCGGCCTGCTCCTGCTTGCGGGTGTACGACAATGCCGTCGCCAGTACAAAGCTGGGCGTGGGCGCATTGACGTCGTCGGTGGTGGCGACGAGCTTGCCGGCCGCTTGCGTGACCAGCCAGGCAACTTCGCGCTGGCAACGAACGGCTTTGCGCGTCACCGGTTTGATCGATCCGGTGGAAACGCTTCCCTTGGGTTGATTGGCAGCAGGCATGGGCCCTCCCAACAAATAGCCCGTTTAGCAGGCAAAAATTACACGTGCCACACCAGTATAGCGAGTGGGGAAGGGCTAGGGCGAAGCTCGGCGGAGGGCGTATGCGTGCGTTGGCGTGGCGCTGCGGTCGCAAGGCTTAAGAGGGACTTACGGCTTTGCGGGGGAGAGATCAAATAAGGTGAACGATATTCACATAGCACCGCATATAACCCGAGGTGGACCTATGAATCTGCCGGAATGTAAGCTCTCGAAAACTCATAAGGAAATCGTAAGAATTATGGTATTCTCAACTCCATGTCTAAAGGATGGGCAAGCAACATCCAACACGAAAGCGCGGGCTCCCCTTCCGGGCTTCTCGGGGTTATCTGGGATGAATGGGGAAAGAAAGGGGTCCGCATGGATACCAAGGCATTAAAGAAGCAGATGGGCGCCGCCATCGCCATGGTCCTCGTGGCAGCCATAGCCCTCGGCTCCGCCACCTTCGCATGGTTTGTGACGAACAACAAGGTCGACGCCACCACGAGCACGATCTCCGCTCAGTCCAACGCGGCGTTTATGACCATCACGAATGGTAAGACGGGTGCAAGCGCTGTTGATACGACGCAGGCGTCAACCAAGATTAAGGGAACTGCAACGGATGGATCTACGCCCCTTTATCCCGCCACCTTTGGCGAGCAGGGCGAGCAGGGCACCCATGTGGCCGCTACTAAGGGCAAATTTATGACGGGCTTTGGTGCTGACCTGAATGATGGAACGCTTAGCAGCGATCTCGAACTTGTTAAGGGTACTTCTGGCGATGCGGGTAGCTACGAGGCCGCAACGACTGGTCAGTATGCAATTGCCGAAGATTTTAATGTGAGCTCTAAGGGCCAGAATTTGACCGGTCTCAAGGTCGACGGTGTTGCGGTGGCTGAGAACAGCACTTCTAACTCCAGCCTTAAGCAGGCTCTCCGTGTCCTCGTAACGAACGAAGATGGTACCGTGTGGGACCTGTATGGTCTTAATGCCGCCGGGACTGCCTACGAAAGGAAACTTTCGTCTGACTCTGCTGATGGCGATGTCAATTTTGGTACTGTTACAGCTGGCCAAGACACCGCTCTTAAGGTTTACCTTTTCTATGAGGGCAGCAATGTGGGAGTCAAGACTGCGAATCTCCAGAAGGGCATGCTTTCTGCTACCAATGCCGTGACCATTTCCTTTACCGCCACCGCGGACAATAAGTAATCGCAACTGCGATTTGCGGCTTGCGTAGGGCAGGTTCCCAGCCCGGGACCCTGCCCTTTTTCTTAATGAAGGGAGGCGACGGATATGCATGATTCGGTAAAGAAGCTCAAGATGCAGCTCGTTGGGGCGGTGTTAACCGTCGTCGTCTCGGCGGTGGCGCTCTCTGCAACCACCTACGCTTGGTTTGTCTCCAATAGTAGGGTTCATGCAACTACGAGCACCATTTCCGCTCAAGCGAATGGCATGGTGCTACAAATTGCTAAGGGCAAAGACGTTAACCATGACGGTTCGGACAAACAGACTACTGCCAGCTCTGTGGGTCACGAAATCAGTCCTTCATCGACAAACGATGCGCAGTCTTGGTTCGTCCCCAAGTCCTGGCAGGGCACCGATGTCTCCGGCTATCAGAAGGCCAACACGGGCGCCGACGGCAAGTATGCGCTGACGAACGGTGCCGATTCCTATTATGCCTACGTCGCCGCTGACTACACCCTCTACACCGTGACGAACACGGGTGTTGCGGATGTCTATCTAGACGGTGCGAACCCTGTCACCATAAAGCCTTCCGACAATGCAACGCAGGAGTGGTTTGGCAAGATCCAGGGTAGCCTGCGTGTTGGCATCGTTATTGACGATGAGCTTAAGGTTGTCTACGCCCCGGTTGAGCCTTCGACTGCCGAACATGGCAACGATGCCTCTTATACGATCGGCTGGAGCTGTGTTGCTGCTGAAGGCACCGAGACCAAAGCGCCCGATTATGCTCATGTTTCCGGCGCGACCCTAGTTGACCAGAACGGTGGCGATTGGGCCGCCACCGGATCGGGCAGTTCTTATTCCAAGCCTGACGGAGCAAAACCGCAGGCCATCGCAAAGAACGTTGACTACAACGGCACGAACATGAAGATCGTCATCTGGATGGAAGGCACCGATTCCGACTGTCAAAACTGGTCCGAGCAGGGCAAGAACACCACTGCTCCGACCTTTGACGTAACGGTCAGCTTGGTCGGTATCGTGCCTGACGGTAAGTAATTCGAAGTTTTCGATAGCTAAATAACGAGGGCCAGTTCGGAATCGAACTGGCCCTCGTTTGTTTATGCCAAAAGCGGCTTGGCTACAGCCCGTACACCGCAACTATGGCTTCGCCGATGCGGTGGGGTACGCCAGTGACATGACCAGACAATCGTTCTGGTTCAACAAGGGCTTTCTGGAGCACATCCTGGGGCTGTAGCCTTCGAGTCGGCAATTCAACTACCTGCGCATACTCGATTTTCGAGGATTATCGTACTTGATTTTCGAGGATATCTGGACTCGATTTTCGAGTTTTGCCTTACAGGTAAATCCCCTCAAACAGACTCTTGTGGAACTGGGTGTGGTGGTCGCGTGCCCAGGTGAAGAGCGCCTGGTCAAAGTTGCCTTGGCTGGCGGGGATGCCGTAGACGCCGGCGACTTCCACGCACACGAACTCCAGCGCGGGCAGCTTGTTGATGGCCGTGAGCGCAAACGGCGACGTGGGCTCCTCGAACAGGTAATGGCTGCCTTGCAGCGCGCCGCAGCCGGTGCAGGTGCTGGCGAGCGATGCGGTCTTGGTGGTGCGCGACGTTACGGGCTTGTAGCCGCAGCGCCCGCGCAGGTAGTCGCGGATCTCGGCCGGCACGCAGCCCAGCGCGGGGACGATGGCTATGGCGTTGGCGCGGGCGGTGTCGATCGCGATGTGGCCCGCGTCGTCCATGGCGGTCGCAGCGCTGGGCGTAGCCTTGCTGCCCGAGTCCTCGGCCACCCAATACGGAATGCCAAAGGCCGCGACCGTCGTCTGCTTGTGGCACTTCCAACATTCGCGCTTGCCCAGCACCAGGTAGATGTAGGGCGCGCTGGGGTCGGAGCGATCCACGCCGGGCAGCCACGCGGCAAAGGGCTCGGGGTTGACGCCATCGGGCACGTACCAGATCTTCTTGG
>URNU01000121.1 GCA_900549275.1 uncultured Collinsella sp.
TCAGCGGCACTGATGGTCGACTACTCGTGCGCGCTCAAGCTCACGGGTTCCGTCGCCGTCATGACTGCCATGAGCGACGCTGCCAAGATGGGTGTTATGGTCAAGGGCGCTAAGTACTTTGAGTCGTTTGCCAAGGCCGATACCATTGTGTTTGATAAGACCGGCACGCTGACCGAGGCGCAGCCGCGCCTGGCTTGCGTACTGACGACCGATGGCTGGAGCGAGGACGAGGTCCTGCGCCTTTCCGCTTGCTTGGAGGAACATTTCCCGCATCCGGTGGCACGCGCCGTGGTCAATGCGGCACGCGAGCGCGAGCTCGAGCATCGCGAGCGCCACGCCGCCGTCGAGTACATCGTGGCACACGGCATCGCCTCGTCCATCGAGGGTCGTCGCGCAATCATCGGTTCGGCGCATTTTGTGTTTGAGGACGAGAGCGCGCAGCTCGAGTCCGACATTAAGGAGCGCATCGAGTCCCAGATGCAGGGCCTGTCGCCGCTGTACCTGGCGGTTGACGGCACGGTTGTGGGCGTGCTCGGTATCGAGGATCCGCTCAAACCTGGCGTGCGCGAGGCCATCGCCGACTTGCACGCGCTGGGCGTTAAGCACGTGGTCATGCTCACGGGCGATTCGGAGCGCACGGCCGAGCGCATCGCGCGCGAGGCGGGTGTCGACGAGTTTAAGGCCGAGCTACTGCCCGAGGACAAGTACGCCTATGTTGAGCGCATTAAGAGCGAGGGGCGCCACGTTGCCATGGTAGGCGACGGCGTCAACGATTCGCCGGCGCTCGGTTTGGCCGACGTGGGCTTGGCGATGGGTGGCGGAAGCGATATCGCCAAGGAGGTCGCCGATATCATCCTGACTGATACGGATCTCGCCGCGATCGTGCGCCTGCGCCGCATGAGCCAGGGGCTCGTCGACCGTCTGACGAGCTCGTATTCCAAGGTAATGCTTACCAACTCGGCGCTGCTGGCGCTCGGCATTACCGGCACGATTACGCCGCAGGCGTCGTCGCTGCTGCACAACGGCTCAACGATCGCCTACAGTCTGAGCAACGCAAAGGCATATCTGCGCTAGCGCTTTTGGTTGAGTTTATGGCCTGCATTCGAACGGTGCTGCAGCTACCGGAATGCAGGCCTTTTGCGTTTGACCATGTGCTAGCAGCAATATATAGTAATGCTAGCATGGATAGCAGAAGTCGAAGGCGAGGTTGAGATGGGTGCTGTTAGCGGCATGGCGCAGGTGAACGTTCGCGTGGATCGCCAGATCAAGAACCGTGCCGAGGAGGCGCTGCGGCTTTCGGGCGGGTCACTGCCCGAGCTCATCAAAAAGGTGGTGGCCAAGGTCGCGCAGGGTGGCGGGCAGTGCGAGGAAGTGCTTGCGGCCGTCGACGAACGACAGCAGGCCGTCGCGCCCGATACTCCGTTCGCCGCATCATGGGCGGCGGCGGATCAGCTTTACGCGGACCTGGGCATCGCTACGCCGCCCGTATCCGACGATCGCGGTTGGGACACAATCTATTCCGAAGCCATGGATGAGCATTATCGCCAAAAGGGGATGATTCAGTGAGTGGGACGCCTCTCAAGATTATGGTGGATGCCAACGTATGGGTTGATTCGTTTTGCGTCGACCATGCCGAGTCGCTTGCCGCGCGTGCGTTTATTGAGCAGGCGACGGAGACGCGGGCGTTACTGTTCTTCCCGGTGCATATCGCTAAAGACGTGCTGTACGTTGTCCAACACGAGTTGAAGCGTTGCGTTCTTGCCAGCGGGGGAGCGCTCGACGAGGCATCTGCCCGTGCAATTGGCGAGGCCGCGCTGGCGTTTGTTTGGAACATGACCGAAAACGCCACGGCCGTGGGTGCAGATGCGTCGGACCTTTGGCTGGCCGACAAATACTTAGCGCTCCATCGCGATTACGAGGACAACTTGGTACTTGCCGCATGCAAACGTGCCCAGGTTGATTACTTGGTAACTAACGATCGCAAGCTGCTCGAACATGCCGATCTTGCAGCAAAGACCCCGCGCCAAATGATGCCGATTCTTGCTTTGGCCGAACGTGGCGGCGCGGCTATCGGTTGACACGAACTGTTTGCGGGCCTCTTGGACGACGATGCGCCAAGGGACCCGCGTCTGCTATTTACAAAAGCTCGGCCTTAATGGCAGGACTTTCTGCGAGCTGCTCGGCTGCCTTTTCGTCGGAGCTGCCGAGTGCTGCCAGACTGCGGTAGACCCACTCGTTGATCTGGGTGTTCTTGACGCCTGCGGTCTGCATAAGGGCGCCTACCTCGCGGATTGCTGCGAGCAGATCGGCTTTGGGACCCGCGAGCTCGACCTCGAAGCCGTGGTAGGCGGCCACTCCGCGGTTCTCACTCACGTGGTCGATAAAGCCCTCGACGGTCTCAAGCTGCTGGGCGAGAGCTGCATCATCGTCAGCGTCCAGCACGACGAGTGCGTTCGATACCGTGAGGGCGGGATGTCCGCAGGGGACAAAGCCTTCGATGACATCCATAGCTTCGGTAATGGTTGAGCCCAGGCCTGCGAGAGCATTGACGAGTTGCTGCTTGGTATCCATAACGGTCCTTTCGACGGGTCAATTTTTCTTGGCGAAAATATACGTGACGCGTTCGGTGGCAAAAGTGTGAAGTGTGGTGCACATTAGGGTCTTCACAGCTCGTGCATAGAGCAGCTGTCTACCTTTAGAACGTGGTAAGATAGCTATCCACGAGCGGGGTTCACTCGTGTGTTCCTTGAAAAGTCGACGGTTATCGGGTGCTTGCAGCCCCGATGCCATCCAGACTTTCCCGACATTCGGGGGCGACTGGTTTCGACACGATAGCTCTGAGAGAGGAAGCAAGCCGAGGTCTCCTCGCCTCGTTAAATAGGGGTACCGTCAAATTGAATTGACAACAACTCTTCTTTTGAGCCTATGGCTCTCGCTGCTTAGTTTATAGCGGCGCGTCAACCCGGTGATTTCCCCGACACCGGCGCGACGTCATTTTAGGGGAATGCTCCTGCGCACGTAATCGGTATGGCGTAGGTTAAGACCGAACCGGTTGGGATGCCGCGAGCGTGTCGCTGCGCGCAAAGCGTCCGAGACTAAACCAGCGACTGAGCTTGGAGATGCCAATCAGGGGGCTTTCGTGGACCGGAGTTCGATTCTCCGCGCCTCCACCATAAGTAACAGGCAGGTAGATATTCGTATCTACCTGCCTTTTTATTTCTAGTCCGTACCGCGGAGAATCGAACTCTATGCAGGGCGCGGGCGTAAAGAAAACGCGTGAGCGTTTTTAGCCCGCGGGCGAGGACGCCGGCAGGCGGCCGAAGCCGGTGCGGGTTCGCGAAGCGAACACGCGGATTCTCCGCGCAATGCTTCAGCCCTATATAGATGCGAGCCGATGGGATGACGACCGGCAATACCCCGCGCCAACGCCACCCCTGTACCGCGGAGAATCGAACTCTATGCAGGGCGCGAGCGTTAAGAAAACGCCGCAGCAACGCAGGGTGGGATGCGCTTTCCCGCCGACCGACCCGTCCTCCGCAACTCCAAAACCAATGCGCTCTCTATCCCAAAACTGGGTAGAAGAAGGCCAAAACGAAACAGCAGGAGGTCAATATGACTGCAGAAGATAAGGCAAAGAACGCCGGCAAGGTCGCGCTCGTTTTGGAGGGCGGCAGCTTCCGCGGGCAATTTACCGCAGGCGTACTCGACGTCCTCATGGAGGCCGGCGTCGAGATTCCGGCGGTATATGGCGTATCGGCCGGCGCCCTCAACGGCGTGAACTACAAGTCGCACCAGATCGGCCGTGCCAACCGCATCAACCTGGCTTTCTGCAACGACAACCGCTTTATGGGTGCCGCGTCGTTTGCGTCCACGGGCTCCATCGTCGGCTACGACTTTATCTTCAACGATGTCCAGGACCGCCTGGATCCCTTTGACAACGAGACGTTCGACGCGAGCCCCATTGAGATGTACGCCGTCGCGACGGACATGCTCTTTGGAACTGCCGCGTACCTGCCGGTCAAAAGCGCCGTGCTCGACCTCGACGCCGTGCGCGCATCGACGTCGCTGCCGCTGGTGACGCCGCCGGTTGAGATTGACGGGCACAAATACGTCGACGGTGGCGTAGCCGATTCGGTCCCCATCGAGCACGTGCTGGAGGAGGCGGGCTTCGATCGCGCAGTCGTCATTGTCACGCAGGACCGCTCGTATGAGAAAAAGCCCTACGAGTTTATGCCCGCCGCACGAGCCCGCTATGCCGACTACCCCTATCTGCTCGAGGCTATCGAGACGCGCCACGACCGCTATAACATCCAGCGCATGCATCTGTGGAAGTATGAGCGCGAGGGCCGTGCGCTGGTCATTGCTCCGCAAAAGCCGGTCGAGGTCGGCCACGTTGAGCACGATCCGGCAAAGCTCCTCGACCTGTATATTCAGGGCCGCCAGGAGGCAAAGCGCCTACTGAGTGATATCGAGGCATTTGTCGAGCGCTAGCGTCGCGACGTCATGACCCATGGACGACATGTGCAGAAAGTCTGGTCAGAGCCAAAATACCTGTTGACTCGGGCGACGAGCGGGGTAATATGGACGGGTTACTTGCAGAGCCCCGTGAATCTCTGTAACAACACGTACTGTACATGGAGGAGT
>URNU01000122.1 GCA_900549275.1 uncultured Collinsella sp.
TTCCCACTCTAGGCCGTGTTCGCTTATCTCTGTATTGGGAGCGATGGCGATAATGGAGAAGGTTTTGCCCTCGGCGTTTTCGATGTTCCAGGTCTCGTTCTGGTGCAGGATTCTGGCCGTCACTTCGTCTTCTTCGATCCAAACGGGGGCGGCCGCATAGCCTGCCAGTAGCCCTAACACAGACAGGGCCATGTCGGGACGGCCGCCGGTGGCGCAGGTCACAACCACTTCGGCACCCGGCCAGCGACGGCGGACGGAATCGAGCGCCAGCGCCAGATCGGTATAGTCCTTGTAGGGGTCGTGGCGCTCAACTTCAAAGTCGGTGGCGGCATCGACCAGCGCGCAGCCGGCGTCGCTCACCGTGTCGGCATCTCCCACATACACATCGCAGCCCAGACCGGCGCTCAGCAACGCGTCGAGCCCGCGGTCCACGGCGACAACGTGGTCGCACTCCCCCGCCAGTCGACGCAGCAGATCCGCGCTCGCTACCACGGGCGAGCCGCAGACCACCAATACCTTGCAAGCCACAGCCCTCGCCTATCCCTCAAACGCAAGCACGCGGGCCAGATCCAGGTCCTCATAGCTATCGATAAAGATGTCGCAGTTGTCGCGAACCTCGTCGCGCTCCATGCGGCCGTGCGGGTCATAAATACCCACACGCTTAAAGCCTGCGGTGCCAGAGCTCTTAAGGCCAAAGACGGCGTCCTCAAACACCCACGCGCGCTCAAACTTGTGCCCATGGCGCTCCTCAAGGCGGCGCAGCGCCAGCTCGTACACGTCGGGGAACTGCTTGGAGCGGCCCGCCTCGCCCGTCGTGGTAATAAACTCCATATAGCGATCAAGGCCAGCACCCGCAAGGGCGGACTGCACCAACTCGGCCGGCGTGGACGTGGCAACGCACATGGCAATACCGGCCTCCTTCGCCTGCTTGAGAAATGCAAGCAGGCCCTCGCGCGGCGGCACCTTGGAGTAGCCATCGATCAGGATGTCGCTCAACTCGCGGTAGAGCTCCTCGCCATTTGTGCCAATGCCCCAGGTGTCGTGGTAGGCCTGGCACTCATCCTCGAGCGACAAATGCTCAAACTGGGCAAAATCGTCGACCGTCACGTCAACTCCGTGGCGGTGCAATAACTCGGGCTGGGCATAGGCCCAAACGGGGGTGCTATTAACCAACGTGCCGTCGCAATCGAAAATAAAAGCAACACTTGGCGAAGCGATGTGGTCCATAAACGAGCCTTTCGATGTCAAATGGTAAACAACCTGCTAAAAACGTTTTACCAAACGTCAGCCTAACAGTTTTGAAACCCTAATTGGTAAAACTGTCAAGAGTTTTACCATGGCAATTCTGCCAGTGGTATAAACATGTCGCTTACCGATTAAACGCCCCCGCAAATCCGCTTTCGTTCATAAAACTAACGTACAGGTGTTATCGTAGTTTCTGCCGAAAGTTCCACCGAGCACGCGAGGTGGAACGAATCATAGAACTATCGCCGTCCCTTCGATTCGTGCAGCCTTGGACCTTTCGCATCTAGTCACCAAGGCAACACGCTGCCGCGTCATGATGGGATCAAACGTGAGCGATAAAAAGCTAAAGCCAGCAACCAAAAAGCCTGCTACCCGTAAAGCCGCCCCGCACGCGCCGGAGCTCACCAAAGACGATGTCTATCTGTTTGGCATCGGTACGTGGGAGCGCAGCTGGGAAAAGATGGGCGCGCACCCCGACACGCAGAACCGTACGCGCGGCTGGCGTTTTTGCGTTTGGGCGCCCGATGTAAAAAGCGTCCATGTCATTGGCGAATTTAACGACTGGGATGAGCAAGCTAACCCGCTGGTGCCCGTGCATACAAGCGCTATTTGGGAAGGCTTTATTCCTGGCGCCGAGCAGGGCCAGCTCTATAAATATCTCATCGAGACCAATGAGGGCGAAAAGCTCTACAAGGCCGATCCGTACGCCTTTAAGGCCGAGTGCCCTCCGGGAACGGCGAGCGTGCTGTGGACCCTCGATGGCTACCAGTGGAACGACGCAGCGTGGCTCAAGCGCCGCGCCGGCCACAACCACATGTCGCAGCCCCTTAACATCTACGAGGTGCATATTGGCTCGTGGAAGCGCCACGGCGATGCGCCGCAGGGTGAACCCGACGAGTACGGCAACTACCCCGGCCCCATGGATCCCTTCCCCGCGCAGCGCGGTGAGTTTTACACCTACGACGACCTGTCGGTGGAGCTTGTGGACTACGTGCGTGACATGGGCTACACGCATATCGAGGTCATGCCACTTATGGAGCATCCCTTCGACGGCTCCTGGGGTTACCAGACGACCGGCTACTACGCCGCCACGTCGCGCTACGGCAACCCGCAGCAGCTCATGCACTTTATCGATGCGTGCCACGAGGCAGGCATCGGCGTGATCATGGACTGGGTGCCCGGCGGTTTTTGCGCCGACTCCCACGGTCTTGCCACCTTTAACGGCCACATGCTGTTTGAGCACGAGATTCACCCCAACTGGGGCACGCACAAGTTTGACTTCGCCCGTGGCGAGGTACGCTCCTTCCTGGTCTCCAACGTGCTGTACTGGCTCGAGAACTTCCACGTGGACGGCATTCGCATGGACGGCGTGTCCAGCATGCTGTACCTCAACTTTGGCATTGACGATCCCGGCCAAAAGAAGTTCAACAAGTACGGTACCGAGGAGGACCTGGACGCCAGCGCGTTTATCCGCCAGGTCAACTGCGCCGTGGAGGCGCACTACCCCGACGTGATGATGATGGCCGAGGAGTCCACCGCGTGGCCACTCGTGACCTATCCGCCGCAGGACGGCGGCCTGGGCTTCCACTACAAGTGGGACATGGGCTGGATGAACGACACCCTGCACTACATGCAGACCGATTTTCCGTGGCGCCCCGGCAATCACGGCCTGCTCACGTTCTCCATCATGTACGCCTTTACCGAGAACTTTATTTGCCCGCTGAGCCACGACGAGGTCGTGCACGGCAAGTGCTCGCTGATCGGCCGCATGCCGGGCGACTGGTGGCGCCAGTTTGCAGGTCTGCGCACGCTGGCCTTCTACCAGATGACGCACCCCGGTGCCAAGCTCAACTTTATGGGCAACGAGATCGGCCAGTTTATTGAGTGGCGCTACTACGAGTCCATTCAGTGGTTCCTGACCGAGCAGTACGAAACCCATGCTCACCATCAGGCGTTTATCAAGGCGCTCAACCACCTGTACACCGCCGAGCCCGCCCTGTACGAGCGCGGCTACACCGACGACGGCTTTACCTGGATCGACGCGGATAACTCCAAGCAGTCCATCGTGAGCTTTGTGCGCCAGGGCGAGGACATCGATGACGACCTGGTGATCCTGATCAACTTTGACCCGGCGAGCTACGAGAGCTTCCGCGTGGGCGTGCCGCGCGAGGGCGACTGGGAGGTCATCTTCGACTCCGACCGTCCCGAGTTCGGTGGTAGCGGATACGCCGGTGAGGAGCCCTACACCTGCTCGAGCGAGCCCTATCCCTGGAACGGGCAGATGGACTCTATCGAAATTAAGGTGCCCGGCCTGGCAGGTGTGGTGCTTAAGCGCCGCGGTCCCAGCAGCTATAAGCCGCCGATGGTCGAGGAGCCCAAGAAGGCAACGCGCAAGCGCACGTCCTCGGTGAAGCCCAAGCCCGCGGCCGCCAAGAAGGCTCCGGCCAAGGCGAAGGCAACCAAGTCTGCTGCCAAGCCCGCTTCCAAGACCACGGCCAAAAAGGCGGCCACCAAAAAGGCCGCTACCAAGGCCAAGTCTGCTTCTGTTAAGTCGTCTGCCAAGAAAGCGTAACAAAGCCGTTACAGCTGTAATTACCCGCCCCGCAGGGGCGTAGGATACAAGTCATAGGCGTTCCGGGAGAAACATCCCCGGGGAAAGGAACGTATGAATAAGATCTTCGACAACAAGCAGGAGTTTACCGAACTCTATCGCGAAGCCGTCATGAGCATCAGCGGCAAGAGCGTCGAGGCCGCCAGCGACCTGGACCGCTTCAACGCCCTGGCAAAGCTCGTGGCCGAGAAGGCACGCACCGTTGCCACCACCAGCGACGCCCGTGTTGCCGCCGAGGGCAAGAAGCGCGTGTACTACTTCTCGATCGAGTTTTTGATCGGCCGCCTGCTCGACAACTACCTGCTCAACTTTGGCGTGCGCGACATGGTCGCCGAGGCGCTCGACGACATGGGCTTTGACCTGTCCGTCATCGAGAACCAGGAGCCAGATCCGGCTCTGGGCAACGGTGGCCTGGGCCGTCTGGCCGCATGCTTCCTGGATTCCATGGCAGCCGAGGGCATTGCCGGCTACGGCAACGGCATGCGCTACCGTTACGGCCTGTTTAAGCAGGAGATCGTCAACGGCAGCCAGGTCGAGGCTACCGACGAGTGGCTCACCCACGGCTATCCCTGGGAGGTCCGCCGTCAGGACAAGGCCGTGACCATCAAGTTTGGTGGCCACGTTGAGGGCTTTGAGGAGAACGGCCGCACGTTCTACCGCACGGTGGACACGCAGGATATCCTGGCCGTCCCTTATGACATCCCCGTCGTGGGCTATGCCGGCGAGACCGTCAACAAGCTGCGCGTCTGGGCCGCCGAGCCGGTCGAGGAGCACTTTGACCTTGA
>URNU01000123.1 GCA_900549275.1 uncultured Collinsella sp.
TTTGCCGACACGGCCGCCCTTGCCAACTGGTACTACGGCCACAAGGTGACGGTTGCGATCGCCAACACGCAGGAAAAGACCGCCAACGGCAATCCGCTCATCGCGCGCATAAGCCAGACCGACTGGACGGACAAGACGATCGACGCCACACTCGCCGATCCCGCAGCTCAGGCGACCGTCTTTTCGCTTGCTGGAGAGGTGACCGAAAAGGTTACCTACGATGACCTTTCGGGCACGGTACATGTGGGCGACAAAGTGGGCAGCCTCACGCTCAAACAAGACGGTATCAAGGTCGTTGTCACAGATTTGGTTGCCGACGAGGAAGGCTCGGGGCCGAACCCCATTGAATGGCTTCTTGTGAAGCTCGACCGCCTGGGCCGCCGCATCGAAAACCGTCCGCTTACGGCAGAAAGCGAAACCGTAGCCAAGGCACCCGAGGTATAGGGTCGAAGAACAATACGCTCACTGCAAGGAGGCATCCAAAAGGATGCCTCCTTTTTTGAGGGTTCGAATCCCCAGCTAGCGTTCTCCATACCAAAAAGGGCCCCTTACGGAGCCCTTCTTCAAATTCATACTGGCGGAGAGCTGGGGATTCGAACCCCAGATGCCCTTTTGGGGCATACTCGCTTAGCAGGCGAGCACCTTCGGCCTCTCGGTCAGCTCTCCGTAACAGCCGTTCTATAGTAACCAAACAGCCGAAGTTGAGCAAGAGGGAATTTCTAATTGCCTAGCGGCCTTTCCTCCTTGCAGTTTTCGCCCCTATCCCAGCGAGCGATTGAGGGAGCCGAGCTCATCGTTGCCCATGGTGCGCCACATTTGGAAGATGCAGACGCGCGCCAGGAAAAAGAAGCCGTTATCGACCAGCTGCACGGCGGCATCCGCAAGTTGGTTGGTCACGGCGGGCACGGGAGGCAACTCGAGCCCGGCCTTACGGATGGTCTCAACCGCATCCTCGAACGTCGGCGGCTCATTGACACCCATCTCGTTCATAAGGCCCTGCATTTCCTCCAGCGCACTGCTACCCGACTCCTCGCCGCGCGGCACGAGGCGGTAGCACGCCAGCGCGAGCTCGAGCTGATCGCAGTTCCAATAGGCAAACGCCAGGCGATAGAACAGGTAACCGATTGAGGGGCGGTCGCTGGCAATGCGCAGGCCGTGGCGCGCCACCTCGATAATCTCGTCAAAGCGCTCCAGGCGCGCCAGCACGTTGATGAGCGCAAAGTGCGACTGCATGGACGAGCGAGCCAGATCGTAAAGACGACGCACCTCGGGCAATGCCCGTTCAAAATCCTCCTGATCGGCGTAATAACTGCAGATCTCGTGCTGGGCAAAGTACAGCGCGTCGGGGGCACGCAAAATGCGAACGGAGCGATCTTCCTCCATTACCGGCAGCACCATGCGCACTAGCTGGTTGTCGCAAAACTGCGTCTGGACCGGGCCCGTTGCCAAAAGCTCGGCAACGGCGCACTTGGCCTCCAGCTCCTCAACAAGACGGGAGAAGCCCTCAAACGCACTTGCACGGTCAACTTTTGCCTGCTCGCGCAACTCAACGACGCGCGCCACATACGGGTCATCGTCCATCTCCATGACCTCGAGCTCATCAGCCGTATCGGCAAGCAGCAGGTCGCGCAACGCCGGCGGCAGCGAACGGTGGTCGTCACGCGGGCGAGCGTGAACCTCCGCAGGCTCAATCGTAACCGGCACGTCTGACTCATATGCCTCAAGCATGCGCTTGCACGGCATATCGTCCATATCCATGCTCTCAAGATCCTTGGCGACAGGCACGCAATTGGTCAGATAGGCCGCACGCCCAAAAGAATATGTTGCGATGACGCGCTCGCCCTGCTCGCCGTCGGGAGCCGCAATCTGAACGTAGCAGCGCGTAATGCGGGCACCCGCGGCAAAGCAAGCCGCTGCCAGCGTAAGCGCCACGCGCGCGTCGTGCTCCGCGGCCCAAATCGCACGCGCGCTCTCGTCCAACTCGCGCCAGACATCATCCCGAACGTCGTATTCACGTTGTGGCATGGCATCCACGACAGAGTGCCCAAACCGAACGAGCATAATCCCCTCGGCAACGTTTGCCCGATAGGTATAGTCGAGCCGTGTGACCACGTTAAGTGCCTCGACAATACGCGCGAAGCGGGTACGCACGTCCCACTCACCGCCCGGCTGGCAAGCTACCGTTCCCGGTTTGCCCCACGGGTTGTCGCTCGAGGCCGTATCGAGCAGTCGGGGAACATCGTTGGTCGTCTTGGCGATATGCCACGCATCAAAGAGTGCGCAGCCCTCAAGGCTCGGCGAGGATGCCGCAGGGGCCAATCCGGCCCCGATGCGCTCAAGGATGCCGGAGAGGCGGTTGAGACGGCACTCGATGGCAAGCAGCATGTCAATCTCGTCCTGGTCCAGCAGGCTACGATCAAAATTGAGATAGAACAGCTTTGAGCGGTCGATGCGCGCTAGGCTCATTTCGGATTTTGCCGCAATGGTGCGCAGACGGGACAGGTCGATCTCGCTCATAAGGGCGGCGGCATAACGCTCAATACCGCTCGGATTCTCGGCATGGTCAACGCGATAGAGCAGCGTCTCGATAGCATCGGGGAGCGGTGCCGTGTCAAAGCCCAAAAACGCCTCGACCGGCTCGGGCAACTTTACGAGTTTGATCTTGTCGACAACATTTTGCATGTCCGCATCGAAACCGTCGACGCCCGCCGTGTTCGCAATAGCGCTTTCGGAGTTGGCAAATATCACGTAGCGCAAGAACATCGAGGCCATGAACTCGCCGTAAGGAAGGGCGCGGGTCGAATTCCATGTCTCGTGGTCGGACTGCTCGCGCATGAAGCCTTCGGGAGAGCCAGCAGTTCGCGCACACGCGCGCATTGCTCCGTTGGCCTCCCTCACCATAATCTCGCCAATACTGGAATCGGACTCGTGAAGGACCAGCTCCATGTCGGGGTCCTCGGGCAACGGTACTTCCCGAACAGGGCGGTCAACCTTATAAACCTTGCCCAACACGCTCACGTAGCCCAAGAGCGATATGTGGCTTTTGCCGACGAATTCGACGACATAGCATGACTCTTTGGGGTCCTCGCCAAAGACTTTCCAGACAACACCATACGAGCGCCCCGCGGGCTGCTCGGGCATCGATGGAAAACGCTTTTTGGGGTCGAGAAACCTGAGCTTGTATGTCGGACGCTCTGCCACGAAATATCACCCTGATCAATCGTCGAGAGAAGGAGCGGTCGCGGATGGGCCGCGACACCTACTCGGAATCTTACACGAGTCGATAAGAAATAGTCCGCTTCACGCTCGCGCCTCGACCGAGGTTCGAATCCATGGGATGCCGGCGTAAAAGAAAAGTCCCCGTTGCCGGAGGCTTCAAGCTCAAATGGTGCGGCGTATAGGATTCGAACCTATGACGTTCTGATTCGTAGTCAGACCCTCTATCCAGCTGAGGTAACGCCGCAGCGCAAGACATATAAAACCACTTTAGCTTATTGGAGTCAAGCACAATCTCAAACTTTTTTGTGAAACGCAGTTTTGTCATGCTGCTCCGCACATACCGACGTTCCCCGTACGATCGATTGGCTTTTCGATCACGTCAAACTTAGCATCAAGTTCCCTCAGGAGCGATCTCACCCGCTGGGCACAGTCATAATCGGCAAACGAGATGCTCAGCATGCGCGCGACCTGGTTGGAAGTCCCAACTCCATAGAAGTGCTCCAGCGCCACAAGCCCCTCGTGCGTCACAAAGGTCTCGACCACATGCGGCGACTCCTCAAAGCACCATTGGGTCAACGGGCCCTCGCTCGCCTGCCGAACCACCAGGCCACCCATGCCAGACGGCTCACACGTTACAAGCAGGTACTCCCCGCCCTCGTCGCTCTCAAACAAAACCACCCGATCATCAAACAACTCCATCGCGTCCCCTTTCTCTCGCTCTTATTTAGCAAAAGCATAGCAGGTAGATGGCTGTATACAGAACAGTTGTTCGTGTGTTTTCTATTGAGCTGTCCGCACGGCATGGTATGGACCTGCGCACGAAATAGGGCGCCCCCGAAGGAGCGCCCTTGCATATCCCCTATGCAGCCAACTTACGCGACCGGCTCGATCTTCTCGAGACCGCCCATGTAAGGACGCAGGACCTCGGGGATCGTGATGGTGCCGTCGGCGTTCTGGTAGTTCTCCAGAATGGCGGCCATGGTGCGGCCGGCCGGCAGGCCGGAACCGTTGAGAGTGTGCAGGTAGCGCGAACCCTTGAAGTTCTCGGGGTCGCGATACTTGATGTTGGCGCGGCGAGCCTGGAAGTCACCGCAGTTGGAGCAGGAGCTGATCTCCTTGTAGGCGTTGTAGCTCGGCAGCCAGACCTCGACGTCGTAGGTCTGACGGGCAGAGAAGCCCAAGTCGCCGGTGCACAGGCTAATCACGCGATACGGAAGGCCCAGCTGCTGCAGCAGGTACTCGGCCTCGGCGGTCATGCTCTCGAGCTCCTCGTCGGACTCCTCCGGCTTAGCGAACTTGACCATCTCGACCTTGTCGAACTCGTGCTGACGGATGATGCCGCGGGTGTCGCGACCGGCGGAACCGGCCTCCTCGCGGAAGCAGGGGGTGAAGGCGGTGTAGCGGCGCGGCAG
>URNU01000124.1 GCA_900549275.1 uncultured Collinsella sp.
CTCAACGAGCTCTACGGGGCCGAGGCTGTCGACAACATGCTTGCCGAATACGCAGGCCGCATGCTGTCGATCACCCGCGGCAGGAGCCGGGTCTACCGTTCACGAAGCGTCCAGTTCGTCGTGCTCAGCAACGACCTGGACCACGAGGCATTCGAGCAACTGACCCGCCACCTTAAAGAGGCCGTTTTCGCTCCTGTTCAAATCGCAGGCGACACCATTACTCCCGTCTGCCTTGTCGTCCCGGCCTTTTACGAGCACTTAACCCATCAAGCGACCGCCGTTTTAGGCGAACTCGACCGTCGCCTTCGCACGGCCGGCGGGCTTGTTCCCAACGACAGCCTCCCCATACCCGAGGCGGAGCGCAAAAGCGCCATCGCCGAACGCATCGACTCGCTCACGGGCCTCTATCGACCCAGCGAGTTCATGCGGCGCGCCAACGCATTTCTCGAGGCAAGGCGCGACGGCACCTGGTGCATCGCCACGGTCGACATGGGCCACATGCGCCTGTTTAATGAATGGCACGGCCAGGCCGAGGGCGACTGCATGCTCGCCGATGTGGGCACGGTCCTCAAGGATATCGAGAATGCCGATATGGGCATCGCAGGGTACTGGGGCCAAGACGACTTTTGCATACTCATCCCCTTTGAGCACAACACCGTCCATCAAATCTACAACCGCGTTCGCGAGGCAGTAGCCAGGCATGATGACGGCGTAGGTTTTTGGCCGTCCATGGGCGTTTACCCCATCGACTCCAATGAGGAGATCACCATCGATGCGCAGGCAAAGGCCATGTTTACCAATCGGCGCGCAAAAAACGACTTCAAGGAGCGCATTGCCATTTTCTGTCCTGCGGAGTACGAGCGCGAAGTCGCGTTCCACCGCACGCTGACCGAATTCCAGTACGCACTTTCAAACGGCCGCATCACGTACTACCTTCAGCCCCAGGTCGATATGGAAACCGGCAAGATCATTGGCGCCGAGGCTCTTACACGCTGGATTGACAAGGACGGCTCTCTCATTTCGCCCGCAACGTTTATCCCCGCACTCGAGGAAAGCGGCTTTGTAGTAACGCTCGACAAGTACATTTGGCAGGGTGTCGCCATATGGCTTCGCGAGCGTCTCGATCGCGGTCTTCGCGTGGTTCCGGTCTCGCTTAATGTGTCGCGCGTGGATATCCTTGCCTGCGACGTTGCCGAACATATGGGGGCACTCGCCGCCCAATACAACCTACCGCCCGAGCTCATGCGTATCGAGATCACCGAGACGGCTTATACGGGAGAATCCGAGGCCGTGGATAAGCTGACCGCAGATCTGCACACCCGCGGCTTCTCGACCTACATGGACGATTTTGGCACCGGCCAGTCCACGCTCGCGATGCTCAAGAACGTTAACGTCGACGTCATCAAGCTCGATCGCACGTTTGTGCCCGTTGACGGTGATCGTGGCCGCAGCGCGCAGATCGTGTCATCGATGCTCGAGATGGCGCAGTCGCTCCATCTGCCCGTTGTAATCGAAGGCATCGAGACAAATGAGCAGGCGAACATGCTGCGCCACATGGGCGCCCGCTACGCTCAGGGCTTCCTCTACTACCGCCCCATGCAGGCAAAGGATTTTGAGGCATTGCTCGATGGTGGCAATAACAACTGATACGCTCGCGCGCAAAACGCCACCGTCGAAGGGGGTATTTGTCTCCATTAGCTAACTTATATCCCCAATTCAAACCAAATTGGGGATATGATACAAACCGTTGTTCCGCCCAAGGAGGTTATCCATCATGAACGAGTCATATCGCCTGGGCGAGCAATCGATTATTGCCTATCTTCAGCGACTTGCGAATGGCATCTTGACCGCCGAACTCGATGTTGCCGCGCTACCTGCTGAGCTGCGCCCCGTTGGTGAGCAACTGCAAAAGACGCATGCCATCCTGCAACAAGAGCGCCAGCTGCTTGAGCGCAACGCCTATATCGATCCGCTCACCAACTTGGGCAACCGCAACGGATTCGACCGTCACGTCGAGCAACTCTGGCGCAAAGGCGAACCCTTTACCTGCGCCTATATTGACATCGACCATCTCAAGCATTGCAATGATAGGTTCGGCCACGCCGAAGGCAACCGCTATATTCTGAGCATCTGCCGCACGCTCTCCGAAACCATGGAGCACGATGAGATGCTGTTCCGTATCGGTGGAGACGAGTTTGTGCTTATCTCGCCCTCCGCAAACGAGACTGAACTCGAGCAGCGCTTGGAGCAGGTACGTTCCGGGCTGATCGAGGCGAGCTCGGGCGGCAAGGCGCCCATGATCGGTAGCTTTAGCTTTGGCTGCTCGCGCGTCGATCCACTTGCCGGCGACACACGTCGCCAGATGACGATGGATGCCGATCGCAAGATGTATCGCTATAAGCTTATGCATCGCGTGCAGCAGCCGAAAGACAATGACGCGCCGCAGCACCCAATTGCCGAGCAGCTTCCGTGCAACGACCGCGTATTCCAAGCGATCTCTATGAGCTCCGAGACGCGCTATCCGTTTATCCTCAATCTCGATACGGGCGAATCGCAATGGTCGGTCAACGCCGTACGCGATTTTGACCTGCCCTCCCAGCACCCTTTTAACTCGGTCGATATGTGGCTTGCCCGCGTACACCCCGAGGACCGCGACAACGTACGCGCCGAGCTCGACATGGTGATAAACGGCACGTGGCACTACCACTACATGCAGTATCGTGTAATGGATGCCACCGGAAAATATGCGCTTTGCGACTGCACGGGCTACCGCTTGGACGGCACCGATACCGAGCCCAGCATGTATGTGGGCATTATCATCAACCGAAGCTTGGCAGATACGACTGATTCCGTGACCGGCCTGGGCGATATTCACGCCCTGGTCAACGCCATTGGCGAAATGCGTCGCGTGGCGCGCAAGGCTGGTTTGATCGCCATTAAAATCGACGATATCGCCGAGGTCAATGCCCGCTTTGGCTTTGATGCGGGCGACCGCGTTTTGGCAGAAAGCGCCGCCTGCCTCATGGAATGCTCGCGCGGCAAGGGTCGCCTGTTCCGCTCGACGGGGCCGACATTCGTGGCGCTTTTCGACGACTTTGATTCCGATAAGACCGACGCGATCGCAGACGAAATCGAGCTATTCTTGGGGTTGCCCGTGCTCATCGACTCGCTTGAATATCAGCCGCCCATTCGTGTGGCGACGCTTCATCTGGACAGCGTTGACCGACAGCCCGTTTCCATTTTGAACGAGCTCAAAGCGTTGCTTAAAGAGGCACCGCAAGTACCGGGCACCAAGCTGGACTAACGTTGTGGGGCGCGATGTGAAACACAAGCCGTTTCACATCGCGCCCCACGCCATCTACCCTCTCGTGCGATAATCCTCCGCAGCAGTCACCGACAGCAGAGGGAGTTTGTGATGAAGGTTCTTTTGGTCAACGGCAGCCCCAAGGCAAACGGCAACACCGCCCGCGCACTCGCCGAGGTTGCCGAGCAACTTAATGCAGAAGGCATTGATACCGAGGTGTTTCAACTGGGCGCCAAACCTATTCGCGATTGCATCGGTTGCGGCCAGTGCGGCAAGCTTGGCGGTCGCTGCACCTTTGACGACGACGTGGTGAACGAGCTCATCGCTGCCGCCGAGCAGGCAGATGGCTTTGTCTTTGGCTCACCCGTCTACTATGCGCACCCCAGCGGACGCATCCTTTCGGCCCTCGATCGCGCTTTCTATGCAGGCGGGCATGCCTTTGAGCACAAGCCCGGCGCCGCGGTCGCCGTCGCCCGTCGCGGCGGCACGTCGACCACGTTCGATGTGCTCAACAAGTACTTCACCATTAAGCAAATGCCCGTGGTTGCTTCCACCTACTGGAACAACGTGTTTGGCCGCGTGCCCGGCGACGCCGACGGGGATGCCGAGGGCCTTGCCACTATGCGAAACATCGGCAAAAACATGGCCTGGCTCCTGCGCTGCATCGAGGCGGGACAGGCCGCCGGCATCAACGCGCCCGAGGCAGATCGCGCAACGACCAACTTCATTCGATAAGTCCAACGGTGGTCACTTCGACGCTCGTTAGAACGGTGGAACATACTATGAACGTGCAAATCTTCGGCACCAAAAAGTCCTTCGATACCAAGAAGGCCCAGCGCTATTTTAAGGAGCGCCGCATTAAGGTGCAGTTTATTGACCTTAAGGAAAAGGAGATGAGCAAAGGCGAGCTCACGAGCGTGGTGCAGGCGGTCGGCGGCATCGACAAGCTGCTTAACCCCAAGGCCAAGGACGAGGAGACGCTCGCGCTCATCCAGCACCTCACCCCTAGCCAGCGTTTCGACAAGCTGCTCGAGAACCAGCAGGTTCTAGCCGAGCCCATCGTGCGTAACGGCAAAAAGGCCACCGTCGGTTATTGCCCCGATGTATGGGGAGCCTGGGAGTAGCCTGTGTTATTTGCCGGCGCGTGGGTATAAGAGCAGGCGTTTGGCATATGATTCTACTGTAAGCCATGTCTAACAAAGGAGGGCACATGCCCAACAAACCCGTGAAGATCATCATGCTTACCGGATACCTCGGTGCCGGCAAGACCACGCTGCTCAACCACATCCTCGCTAACGACGGCGGTATCCGCGCCGCCGTGATCGT
>URNU01000125.1 GCA_900549275.1 uncultured Collinsella sp.
TCCACATCCATAATCCGACAAATAGGCCCAATGTATGCACATTAGAACCGTATATAGTCGAAAGTATACCCCGAGCGGGCGCAAACGGCCGAATTCTGGGCATCTTAACGCCCCAAGCGGACAAGGATATAGCCTAATCTCCATATCGGACTAAAATCATGGCATCAAACACCTTCCCATGCGAGGATTCTATGACGGCAAGCGATACAAACGTAACGAATAAAAAGGGGGCGCCGGGGCCCGGTTTCGACAAGACCGCCCAGCGCATCCTCAATCTGTTCTTTGTCCTTAACAGCTCTCCCGAGCCATTGACCACAGAGCAAATTGTCCTGGATTCCGATCTTGGCTATGGGTCGGACAATATCGACTCGGATAAGCGCAAGTTTCGCCGCGATCGCGAAAAACTCCTCGAACGCGGAATCACGATCAAGGAAGTCCGCGCAGCAGGCGCCCAAGAAACCGAAGAAAGCGCATGGACCATCGATCGCGAGCACACGTTTGCGGCCGGTGGCCTCATCACTGCAGACGACGCGGATATCTTGCTCGACGCTATCGACCAGACCCTTGCGACCGGTTCGGCCGCGTTTGCCACGCCGCTTGCAGACATACGCTCCAAGATCGCCTACCTCACCGGCGCATCAACCGCAGAAGAGCCTCCCGCCCGTCGCTCGCCCGCCGTCGATGCGGTGTGGAGCGCTTTTGCCGAACGCTGCGCGCTGCGCTTTTTGTATCAAAACGGGCACGGGGAGCAAAAAGAGCGCACCGTCTGCGTATACGGCATGTTCGAGCACGAGGGCGTGGCGTATTTTTGCGGACTCGACAACGCCACCGATGAAATCAGGACGTTTCGCTGCGACCGTATCGTTCGCGCATGGCGCCCCTCGAAGGCCTACTCCATCCCCGCCGACTTCAACCTGAACGATCGCCTGTTCTTTGAGTTTGATTTTGCCGATTGCAAGCCCGTTACGGCAACCTTTTCGTTTGCTCCGCAAGCCCAGGCCGACATGGTCAGCGGCCTTACGCGCGGTCGCGGGGAGCTCACACGCACCGAAGAGGGTTGGACCTGGACCGTCGGCGTGCGCGACCTTAATGCCGCCGCCTCGTTTTGCATGGAGCACGCCATGGACGGCATGAGACCCGTTGCCCCCGATGCACTCAAACTGGCGTGGAACCACCTCATCGAAAGGACGGTGCACGAGCATGCCCGCGCGTAAACTCACCAGCGAGCAAAGGCTCTCGCGTGCGATCGACATCATGGAGGCCCTCTACGCCGCCGGCGAGACCGGTATGACACGAGGGGATATCTGCAGCCGCTTTGATATCACGGGCGCGGCGCTCGATGAAATTCTCGATATCGTCTCGACCCTCGCCGACCGTGAGTCGGGCGCGCGCATCATCTGCGAACGCCACGGCGAGCGCATCATCCTGACAGGCGATGCGGGTCGTGTGCTGCCCTTGCGTCTAAGTGCCGCCGAAGGCGCCGTACTCAACCACGAGCTCGAATCGATGGGAATCGACTCTCGGACAGCAGAGCGTATCCGGCATGCCCTCCTACCCGAGGAGCTCGGTTACAACCAGCGCGTCGTCGATACCGTTGCCCGAGGATCGCACTGGCAACAGCTGAACTGCGCGATTCAAGACGGCGTTCGATGCCGCATCACCTACCGCTCGATGGACGACGCACGGCCGCGTGAGCGTCTCATCGACCCCCTGCGCATCGCGACGCATGGCGACCAAACATATCTGATTGCCTGGGATGTCGAAGTTGATGGGCAGCGCTCCTACCGCATGGACAAAATCGAAGGCCTTGCCCTTACCGACGATTCCGTGGAGCGCCACACGCCTGCGTCCTCGTCCCTCCACGAATCCCTTTCCCGAGCGGAGCAGAGCGCAAAACTCCTCATGCCGCTTGACATGGCAGAGCGCCTAGACTGGGCCGGCATCATGTCGATTGAGCCAAACGGGGCGGACATGGCAACGGTGACCGTGCGTTATGGGTCAGAGCACTGGCTGTTCTGCCAGGTAATCGCAGCGGGAGGAGCCATCCGCATACTGGATGACCCCGCCCAGGCATTGCGTCTATGCGATATGGCGAAGAGCCTGACCTTCCCGCTTTAACGGCGTCGTTCGTGGCGTGCACGCCACAGCTGCAAATAATGACCGATCTGCGCCGACTCGATACGCTGGTAGGAAGTCGTGGGCAGCGACGTCAAGAACTTCTTGCCGTAGCCCTTTGTCACCAAGCGCGGATCTGCCAAGATGAGCACGCCGCAATCAGTCGACGAGCGGATGAGACGGCCAGCGGCCTGCTTGACTTCGAGTACCGCCTCGGGCAGCGAGTAGCGCGCCCAGGCGCGGTCCTCGCGCAGGTTGCGCTCACACGAAAGAGGATCCGTGGGGCTCGAGAACGGCAGCTTGGGGATAATGACGCAACGCAGTGTCTCGCCGCTGGCGTCAAAGCCCTCCCAAAAGGCCTTGAGCGCAAAGAGCGATGAGGTCGGCTCATTGATAAACCGATCGCGCAGACGACGCGGGGACGAGTTACGCTGTTGACAATTGAGCTCCAGACCCGCTCGCGCCAATTTGGGCTCGACACGGGCATACAGATCCTCCATATCGCGCCTGTTGGTGAAGAGCGTGAGCACCGATCCACCCATGGCGAGATGGGCATCGACCAGCACGCACTCGAGCGCCGACAGATAGCGCTCGCGATCGCGCGGATCGGGAATATCCCCCGCCACGACCACGGCCATATTCGAGTCAAAGTCATAGCTCGAATCCAGGTGCAGGGATGAGGATGTCGACGCACCGATGCGATCGAGGCCGACGGCATGGTTGAAATGCTCAAAGCTCTTGGACACCGTCATGGTCGCCGAAGCGAAGATTGCCGTGTGCACCTCGGGCAGCCACTCGTTCGCCAGGGCCTCGCCGATATCGATGCGCTCGGCGGTCATAGACTCCCCGCCCGCGCGCAGCCGACGGTTCACCTGCAGCGAGTACACGTAGTGCTCATCCGTACCCTCAATGATGAGCTTGAGATTCTCGGCCAGTTCGTGCAGACGGCGCGAAATGTCACCCAGGTCGACGACGACCTCGGGCTTATCGGCAGCGACGGCTTGCACCAGCGCGTCTACGCTTTTATCCGCCTGGTCCAGCGCATCAATTGCGGTATGGGCCGACTGCAAAAAATCGTACCAGTCATCCGACTCGCGCAGCTCGGGGCCAATCCACAGATTCGCGTTGTCATAGCTCCCGCGGGCACGGCGGCCAAGCTCGCGAACGCCATCGAACACATCGGCAATCGCCATGCTCGCGCGGGCAACCGTCGACGTCGCTTTGGCGACGAGCCCCAGGTAGAGCGTAGAGCCCTCGGAAGTGGCCAGGTCACGGGAAACCTGACTCAGCGCGCCGGCACTCGACCCACCTAAGCGCTCAAACAGCACGCGCGACTCATCGGCCGAAACCACGCGCGCCCATTGGCGACGAGCCTCGCGCTCGATGGAATGAGCCTCGTCGACCACCCAGTGACGAATCGGAGGCAAAATCCTTCCCTCGGCAGCCACGTTGCGGAACAGCAGGGAATGGTTGGTGACCACCACGTCGGCATGCGCCGCACGGCGGCGCGCCCCGTGGACCAGGCATTTGTCAGGGAAGAACGGACACAGACGACGGGCACACTCGCGTGAAGCCGTCGTAAAGTCGGGACGGTTGACGCTGCGCCAGCGAATGCCGAGTGAATCGAGGTCGCCATCGGCAGATTGGCACACATACGCCATGATCACCGCAACCGCCGTGAGCGTGTCAGCAGGATCGCGCTTGGTGGTAATCTCAACCTGACCACGGCTCATGCGCTCGAGCTTGCGCAGGCACGGATAGTGGTCATAGCCCTTGAGTGCACAAAATGATAAGCCCCCGTCCAGCTGTTCGGCGAGCTTTGGCAGCTCATGGTACATAAGCTGGTCGGCAAGATTATTCGATTTGGTCGCAATGCCGACGGTAATGTTGTTTCGGCGGGCAGCCTCGGCGAAGGGCACGAGATAGGCCATCGACTTACCGACGCCTGTGCCCGCCTCGATCACGCGATGGGTACCCGTGACCAGCGCATCGCGTACCTCAACCGCCATCGCGACCTGCTCGTCGCGCGGCTCATAGGTGGGGTACATGCGATTGACCAGGCCGCCGGGAGCGTAATCCGCCTCGATCTCTTCACGGCTCGGCATCTTAAGGACCGGCAGCTCGTCCGCATCAACGCGATCGTCTGCGCGATCGGCCTTGAGCACGTCGGCACGAGCGGCGCTGAGCGAAAATATCGAACCCAGATTCTGGCCAGCCAAAAAAGAAAAAATAGGGCGATAGGACCAAGGCACGTCCGCGTGCATGTCCGCCAAGCGCGCCATGAGGCCCGAAGGCAGGTCGGTAAGTGCGACCAACAACACGCGCCACACACCGCACAGGGCATCAACGTCGGCGTTCGCACGGTGCGACACCGAATCGCACCCAAACAAGTCGGCCATAAAGGACAGTTTGTGCGAAGTCAGGCGCGGAAGCGCAATGCGCGACAGCGCCAGCGAATCGATCCAGATATCACTCACGTTGACGCCGCCCTTGAC
>URNU01000126.1 GCA_900549275.1 uncultured Collinsella sp.
AACTTGCCGGTCTGCGTGGCGGCGGCCAGGTCGGCGTCGAGGACCACAAAGTCATCGTGCTCGTTGGCGAGCTCGACGAGGGCCTCGCCGTAGCTTACGCGCGTGGCGATTTTCTTGACGTCTGCCATCCTAGAGCTCCTCTCCGGCGGCCGTGAGCTCTGCCATGGCCTGCTCGAACTGTTCATCGTTGGGGGCCTTACCGTGCCAACCCACCTGGTTCTCCATAAAGGAGACGCCCTTGCCCTTTGTGGTCTCGGCGATAATGGCAGTAGGCTGACCCTTGGTGGCGCGAGCCTCGGCAAAGGCGGCGCGGATCTGATCGAAGTCGTTGCCGTCGGCAAGCTCCACCACGTGGAACTTAAAGGCGCGGAACTTGTCTGCCAGCGGCATGGGGTCGTTGACCTCCTCGACGGGACCATCAATCTGCAGGCCGTTGTGGTCAACAATCACGCAGAGGTTATCGAGTTGCTGGTTGCCGGCAAACATGGCGGCCTCCCAGACTTGGCCCTCCTCGCTCTCGCCATCGCCCAGCAGGGCGTACGTGCGATAAGTATCGCCCCAGTGCTTGGCGGCAACGGCCATGCCCACGGCGGCGGAGATGCCCTGGCCGAGCGAACCGGTGGACATGTCGACGCCCGGGGTGTCGTTCATGTTGGGGTGACCCTGCAGGTGGCTGCCGATATGGCGCAGCGTCTCGAGGTCCTCCTTGGGGAAGAATCCGCGCTCGGCGAGCACGGCGTACAGGCCCGGAGCGCAATGACCCTTGGAAAGCACAAAGCGGTCGCGATCGGCCTTGCGGGGATCGGCCGGGTCGACGTTCATTTCCTCAAAGTACAGATAGGTCATGATGTCGGCGGCGCCGAGCGAACCGCCCGGATGGCCGGACTTGGCAGCGTGCACGCCGGTGACGATGCCCTTCCTTACCTCGTTGGCAACCTTTTTGAGCTCTTCGTCGCTCATTGTGCCTTCCTTTCATCCTCATTAGACAAAATGCGCACGGCACCGAAGGTAATCCCAACACAGCCGCAATGCACGTACGTCATTCATTATGCTGGAAACTGAAGGCTTTACCAGAGTTTTTATCATTATTTGAACAATTGAGCAGGCAGAACCGCTGATGAAACGGTTTATCAATGTGAACGTCTTTTGGATGGAACGCAGCCGGCCCTACGCGTTAATGTCCTTGAATCCCTCACCGAAGGCTTCCGTAACGTCGGCGACCGTCACAATTGCGTGAGGATCGCGCTCACGCACGATCGTTTTGAGGGTATTGAGCTCTCGACGGCTAACGATCACCATGATCACCGGCTTCTCGACGCCCGAATACATACCGGTCGCCTTTAATTTGGTGCAGCCGCGTCCTAGACCATACATGATGTCGGCCGCGATATCGGGGAAATTGTCCGAGATGATGAGCACCATACGGCGCTTATTGCCGCCATCGACCACGGCATCGATTACATAGCCGCTGATCACCATCGATAGTCCTGCATACAGAGCATTTTCGAGCGAGAAGACCGGGGCCGATGCCGCACAAACGGCAACGTCGATTGCCATGACGGTCGAGCCCACCGGCAACGAGGTATTACGCGAGATGATTTGGCCAATCGTGTCCGAGCCGCCGGTGTTGGCGCCGGCGCGCAACACCATGCCGTAACCGATGCCCGTGATAATGCCGCCCCACATAGCGGGAAGCATCAGGTCTGCATGTGCCAGAGGCGCTACAAACGGGGCAAACAGATCGGTAAAGAAGCCCAGCAGCACAAAGCCCGTCGCCGTCTGCACCACGTAGAACATGCCGCCCTCGCGCATAACGACCAGCAGCAGTAAGGCGTTCATCACGATGGTCTGGATACCGACGGGAAGCGACACGCCTCGCGCTGCGCCGACCGCCTGGATAATCGTCGCAAGGCCCGTAACGCCACCGGCTGCAAGACCGTTGGGAATCAAAAACAGGTCGGTCGCGATGGCGGCCAAGGCGCACCCCAACATGATCTGGGGCAGATCGTGAAAGAAGTTCATCGAAAGAATGCGCTTAATGTCCAGACGATACGCCATGCTGCCTCCTTCAAAAAAGCGCACCCCATCGGATGCGCTTTGGACTTCTTCTTGTATTCGATTCTACCGATTCGCCGGACAAAAACCACCCCTGTGCAGGGTATGTTCCGGATGCAAAACCGCCTCGCTCGGAAAGCCTTGATCAATTCCCACATAAACTGAGCGGTTTATGCAGACGGGGCCTCCGCGTCAGCGTTGCCGGTAGCCCAACGGTGATAGCCAATTACAAACGGATCCAGATCGCCGTCGTCAAGAACGGCCTCGACATTGCTGGTCTCCACGCCCGTGCGCAGGTCCTTAACCATCTGGTACGGGTAGAGCACGTAGCTGCGGATCTGGTTGCCAAAACCAATTGTGGTCTTGGGTCCGCGAATCTCGTCCAGGGCCTCGGCGCGCTTTTCGAGCTCAATCTCGTACAGACGGGCCTTGAGGATCTGCATGCACGCGGCCTTGTTTTGAATCTGGCTGCGCTCGTTTTGACACGTAACCACGATACCACTGGGGAAATGCGTCACGCGCACGGCGGAGTCGGTGGTGTTGACACCCTGGCCGCCCGGGCCGCTTGCATGGTACACGTCAACGCGAATGTCATCGGGACTAATCTCGATATCGATATCGTCGGGCAGTACCGGAATGACCTCGACGCCGGCAAACGTAGTCTGGCGGCGTTTCTTGTCGTCGGTGGGGCTAATGCGCACCAGGCGGTGAACTCCGGCCTCGGCACGAAGCATGCCAAAGGCATCCTTGCCTTCGACGGTAAAGGTCGCGCGATCGATGCCGATAACCTCGGCCGCGGGGCAATCGTTGATGGTGACCTTCCAACCGCGGCGCTGGCAGTACTTCATGTACATCTTAAAGAGCATGAAGGTCCAGTCCTGGGCCTCCAAACCGCCCTGTCCGGGCTTGATGGTCACAATCGCGTCGCCGTGATCGAACTCCCCGGTAAACCAGCTCGCAAGCTCAAGCTCGTCGATAGCGCGGGATAGGCGCTCCGCCGTGGAGGCAGCCTCCTCGCGCAGCGCGGCGGCATCGGGGTCATCGCCCATCTCGTCGGCAAGCTCCAGCGCGGCACGAGCATCGGAGAGCTCACCGCGCGCGGTATCCACGGCGGCGATGTCCTCCTTGGCGCGCGCAATCTCCTCCATCGTGGCGCGAGCGGCATCGGCGTCGTCCCAAAAGCCCGGGGCGACGCTTTTGGCCTCGAGCTCCGTTACGCGGGTGCGCTTCTCGTCCAAATGGAGGTACGACTCGACCTCGCCGAGTCGGTCCGCAAACGCGTCCAACTCGGCGGGCGTTACCTCTAGAGCCTCGGCCATTAACGATTCCTGCCGTGGCAGTACTTAAACTTCTTGCCGCTACCGCAAGGGCACAGGTCGTTGCGGCCAACGTTGACATAGGGGTCATCGCTCTCGGACTTGCGGTAGGTCGTTACCTTACCACCGTTGTTAACGGCAGCCGGACCACCCTGGACGGCGGTACGGGCCTGCACCTGAGCCTGCTTGCGCAGCACCGAATCGCTGTTGTCGCCATCGACCTCGGCGGGACCAGAGAAGCGCGCACCCTTAAGAGCGGGCTCCTCCTTGTGTTCCACAGCCTGCGGGGCAGCCTTGATCTCAATGCGCAGAACAGTGCGCAGGTAATCCTCGTACATGGTATCGACGAGTATCTGGAACGCGCCGTAGGCCTCGGTCTTGTACTCAACCAGCGGGTCGCGCTGGCCAAAGCCGCGCAGGCCGATACCGGTCTTGAGGTAGTCCATCTCCTGCAGGTAGTTCATCCAACGCGTATCGATGACGCGCAGCATGACCTGGGTATTGAGCTCGCGCATCAGGTCCTCGCCCAGACGCTCGGCCTTCATGTTGTAGCACTTCTCAACATAAGCCAGGACATCGGCGGCCAGGGCCTCAAAGTCCTCGTCGGGGAACTGAGGGGTATCGATATGCCCAGTCAGCTCGACGACCCACTTACGCAGACCCTCAAGATCGCGCTCACCCTCGTGGCTGTCCTTGGTGCAGAACTCCTGCACGCAGCGGTACACGGTGTCGTGCATGACCTCGGTGATGTGGTCGGTCAGGTCCTTGCCATCCAGAATCTTGTTACGCTCGGCGTAGATGACCTGGCGCTGCTTGTTCATGACGTCATCGTACTCGAGGACGCTCTTACGCATGGAGAAGTTGATGCTCTCGACCTTGTGCTGGGCACTCTCGACGGCCTTGGAGATGATCTTGTGCTGGATGGGCATGTCGTCGCCCATGTCGGCCGTGACCATCATCTTGGAGACGCGGTCCATCCTGTCGCCGCCGAACAGGCGCATGAGGTCGTCCTCGAGCGACAGGTAGAACTGGGTCTCGCCCGGATCGCCCTGACGGCCGGAACGGCCGCGCAGCTGGTTGTCGATACGACGGGACTCATGGCGCTCGGTGCCGATGACGGTCAGGCCGCCGGCGGCAAGCACGCGCTCGCGCTCGGCCTTACAGGTCTCCTTGGCCTCGGCGTTAAACTGCTCGAGCTGCTCGGGCGTCACGTCCTCCATGGTCAGGCCCTCGTACTC
>URNU01000127.1 GCA_900549275.1 uncultured Collinsella sp.
CGAATATGTCGTGCGCTCTGCGTGTGGCAATATAAGATGGTTAATTGCGTTAAACGTAATTCGATGTTCTTGAGGGTAGGGGATTTCTTTGGGTCGTGGTACGGATATGACGCCGCCTTTGCGTTGGCGGTTGGGTGTTGCTGGTGGGGTGGCGCTGGTTGTGCTGCTTGTTGACCAGTTGACCAAGCTTGCGGTTCGTGCCGTGGGCGATGCTCTGCATATGACCGTTATCCCCGGTGTGATCGATTTCGTGTTTGTTCGCAATATCGGAGCCGCATTTAGCATGGGCGAGGGGCATGGTGTTGCGTTTGCCGTGCTGGCGTTGGCGGTAATTATCGCTATTGCCTTGTACTTGCTCCATGCGCCTCAGCTCGCTCGTCTTGAGGTTGTGGGCATGGCTATGGTTGCGGGCGGCGCCATCGGCAACGCGATCGATCGCCTTGTCTTTGGCTTTGTGACCGATTTTATAGCCACCACGTTCATCGACTTTCCCGTCTTTAACGTAGCCGATATCGGCATTACGGTCGGCGTCGTGCTGGCGCTCATCGGTTACATGTTCTTGAGCCCCGCCGCTCGCGAGGTCGATGCGACTGCCGAACTCAACGCTCGTGATGAGGCTCGCGCCAAACGCAAAGCCAAGCAGCATGGGGAGCGTGCCCGCAAGATTCGCGAAAGGAATGAGCGCTAATGGCCGACATCCATATTCTTGTTGCCGACGATTCCGCTGGTCAGCGTCTCGACGTCTATCTGGGCGCCAACGATGGCTGTCCCACACGCTCTGCCTGCGCGCATCTGATCGAGGGAAGCGCCGTTGCCGTCAACGGCGAGACCTGCCTGTCAAAAAAGTATGCTGTGCGCGCCGGCGACCTCATCTCGGTCGACTTGCCCGAGCCGCACGATCCGACCGACGTGATTCCCGAGGCCATTCCCCTCGATATCCGCTACGAGGACGACTACCTCATCGTGCTCTCCAAGCAGCGCGGCCTGGTGTGCCATCCCGCCCACGGCCACGAGAGCGGCACCCTTGCGAACGCTCTGGTCTACCACTGCGGCATCGATCATCTTGGTACCGTGCAGGGTGAGGACCGCCCCGGCATCGTGCATCGCCTGGATCGCGATACCTCGGGCCTTATGCTCGCGGCAAAAGACGACGACACCCAGCGCGCGCTTCAAAATCTCATCCGCACGCGCACGCTCGACCGTCGCTATATCACGCTCGTTCACGGGCACATCGCCATGGACGAGGGCACTATCAATACCGGTATCGCTCGCTCCACGCGTGACCGTGTGAAGATGGCGGTTTCCGATGATCCCTTTGCGCGCCAGGCCATCACGACCTTCAAGGTGCTCGAGCGCTTTGATTCCACGCGTTTCGACGACGGTTACACGCTCGTCGAGTGCCACTTGTTTACGGGCCGCACGCATCAGATTCGCGTGCACATGCGCCATATCAACCACGCCTGCGTGGGCGATCCGCTCTACGGCAAGTGCGACGCGCGCGCCGATCAGGGTCTGACCAGGCAGTTCCTTCATTCCTGGCGTGTGGCGTTCGACCATCCCGTGACGGGCGAGCGCATTGAGTGCCGTGATGAGCTGCCGTGGGACCTTGCCGCGGTTCTGGATGACCTGGCCCCGCGTTCGCTCGGCCGCACTGCCGCCGGTGACGAAATCGTCCCGCAGCTCGGTCTGCTCGAAGCCTAGCCAGTATTAGGTGGTTTCTTGAACTCGGTAAGCCTGCGGTAAGATATACGATTGTTTACGTAACGCGTTGCTGGGAGCCTGCATGCTCGCCTTTTTACAAACCAACACACCCATCGTGATCTTCAACCAGATTGTCGTCACGCTGCTCACGGTCTGCTTTCTGTACCAGGTGGTCTTCTTTGTCATCGGCGCTCTTCGTGGCGAGGTCGCGCCTCCCAAGGCCAAAAAACTCCACCGCTATGCCTTCTTTATCGCGGCGCATAACGAGGAGGCTGTGATCGCCAACCTCGTTCGCTCCATCAAGGACCAGGATTATCCGTCCGAGCTTATCGAGGTCTTTGTGGTCGCCGACGCCTGCACCGACAACACGGCGCAGCTCGCGCGCGAGGCGGGCGCTGTCGTTTATGAGCGCAATGACCTTGCCCGCAAGGGCAAAAGCTGGGTCATGGACTTTGGCTTCGACCGCATCCTTAACGAGTATCCCGATACGTTTGAAGGCTACTTTATCTTCGATGCCGATAACGTCATCGCCCGCGATTACGTCTCCAAGATGAACGATGCCTTTGATCAGGGCTTCCATGTGGTCACGAGCTATCGCAACTCCAAGAATTTCGGGAGTTCCTGGATATCGGCGGCTAATGCTACGTGGTATCTGCGAGAGGCGCGCTTTCTCAACAACGCGCGTAATATCTGCAAGACGTCCTGCGCTGTCTCGGGTTCGGGTTACCTTATCTCGGCGAGCGTGATCGAGGGCATGCACGGTTGGCAGTTCCATACGCTGACCGAGGATATTCAGTTCACCACGTTCTGCGCCATTCACGGCATTCGCATTGGCTATGCACCGGCTGAGTTCTTTGACGAACAGCCCGTGACGTTTAAGGCGTCTTGGAAACAGCGTATGCGTTGGACCAAGGGCTTCTACCAGGTGTTCTTTACCTACGGTAAGCATCTTGTCAAATCGACCTTCCGCTATCATCGCTTTGCCGCCTACGACATGTTTATGACGATCGCCCCGGGTATGCTGCTATCGCTGATCTCGATGCTCGCCAATGCCACGTTTCTCGTCGTGGGCGGTCTTTCGCACGGCTTCCTGGCTACCGAAGTCGAGATGCAGGCGTGCGCCGCTTCGCTCATTATGACCTTCGCCATGATGTATCAGACGTTCTTCATCTTGGCGCTGCTCACGACCATCTTTGAGTACAAGCACATTCACTGTGCGCAAAAGTGGCGTCTGGTGACCAACCTGTTTACCTTCCCGATCTTTATGTTCAGCTATATCCCCATCACGGTGGCTGCTCTGTTCCTGAAGGTCGACTGGGTGCCGACGCAGCACGCCGTAAGCGTTACCCTCGACGAGGTCATGCAAGGCGCCAAATAACTACAATCAAAACCACCACAAAGGGACAGTACCTTTGTGGTGGTTTTTGCGTTTGAGCTGCTGCCCAAGGAGGTGTTCGATAATCTATATCCCGTTTTGGATTTGCATCTTTGCCGGCGCGGCGATTGATGCCCGTGAGCGGCGGTTTCCCAATGAACTTGCCGGCGCGTGTGCCGTGGCGGCGTTTGCAGGCGTTTGGCTCGACAGGGGCATTAACACGGCGCTTGAGCACGCCGGTCTTGCGGTCATCGTCTACCTTGCCCTTGTGCTTACTGAGTCGCTCTGGCGTCGTATTCGCCACGCTCCCGGCATTGGCATGGGGGACGCCAAGGCGCTCTTTGCCCTTTGCATCCTCGACCCTCTGGGTGGCATCGTTGCGTTTGCTGTCTCGCTCCTTGCCCTTGCTGTCGCCTGCCTCATCACAAAATCGCGCTCCTTGCCATTGCTGCCGTTTTTAGTGCCGATATTTGCCATAATCGAGGTCGTGGGTAGTACGCTGTAATCGTTGCGCGCCCTTTTTAAGGAGCATGCCATGGCAATCAATCAACAGACAGCCGCCATCAAGGCGCGTATGGATCGCATTCCCTCGGCGTTGTCGCCCGAGCTGGTCGAGCGTATCGCTGCCGACCGTGCCTCGGGTGTCGTTAACCCTTATCGATGCAACGATGGTCAGGTCATCCGCCGTGTTGATCGAGCCGCAGACCAAGGCACGCTCATGCGTCCGGCCTTTATGCGCGATGCCGAAAAGATTCTCCATCTGCCTGCGTACGCCCGATACGCCGGCAAAACTCAGGTTTTCAGCTTTCGCAGCAACGATGATCTGTCGCGTCGCGGCCTGCACGTGCAACTTGTTTCGCGCATCGCACGTGATATCGGTTGCGCCCTGGGTCTCAACTGCGATCTGATCGAAGCGATTGGTTTGGGCCACGACTTGGGCCATACACCCTTCGGCCACGCCGGTGAGCGATTCCTCAACGATATCTATCACGAGCGCACGGGTCGTTATTTTTTCCATAACGTGCAGTCGGTCCGCGTGCTCGACGCGCTGTACGGCCGCAACGTGTCGCTCCAGACGCTCGACGGCGTGCTGTGCCATAACGGCGAGTACGAACAGCGCGTCTTTGAGCTCTCGGACATGAGCTCCTTTGAACAGTTTGATCAGACGGTTGAGGACTGCATTGCCACGGGTTATAGCGCCATTGAGCACCTGCGTCCCATGACGCTCGAAGGTTGCGTGGTCCGCATCTCGGATATCCTTGCCTACGTTGGACGCGATCGCCAAGACGCCATTGCGGCGGGCCTGCTGTCACCCGAAGCTTTTGATGACGGTCGGGGCGGAGCATACAACAGCTGGATCCTCACGCATGCCTCCATCGATATCGTTGAACACAGCTATGGCAAGCCGCACATCGAGATGAGCGAGGACCTGTTTGAGGAAATCCGTCGGGCCAAGCGCGAGAACTACGAGAAGATCTATAGCAAGG
>URNU01000128.1 GCA_900549275.1 uncultured Collinsella sp.
GCCCATGATGAAGTCGCTCATGCAGCGCTGGTTGCCCGAAAGCACCATCCAGCCAATACGATAGCCCGCGATCATGTGCGACTTGGAAAGGCCGCTAAAGGTGACGCAGGGCAGATCGGGAGCGAGCGAGGCAATCGAGACGTGCTCGTAGCCGTCCATGCACAGGCGGTCGTAGATCTCATCGGCAAAGATCATCAGCTGATGCCTGCGTGCAACCTCGACGATGCCCTCGAGCACCTCGCGCGGATAGACGGAACCCGTGGGGTTGTTGGGGTTGATGATGACGAGAGCTTTGGTCGCGCTCGTGATCTTGGACTCCATATCCTCCAGGTCGGGATACCAATCGGCCTGCTCGTCGCACAGATAGTGCACAGGATGGCCGCCGGCAAGGGTCGCGCACGCCGTCCACAGCGGGTAGTCGGGGCTGGGGATTAGAATCTCGTCGCCATTGTCGAGCAGCGCGTTCATCGAAAGCTGAATGAGCTCGGACACGCCGTTGCCCGTGTAGATGTGCTCCATCTGAACGTTGGGCAGGCCCTTGATCTGCGAGTACTGCATGATTGCCTTGCGCGCGGAGAACAGGCCACGCGAGTTGGAATAGCCTTCGCAGTCGGGCAGCTGCTGGCGCATGTCCTTGATGACCTCGTCGGGCGTGCGGAAACCGAAGGGCGCCGGGTTGCCGATATTGAGCTTGAGGATGCGCTCGCCCTCGTCCTCCATACGGGCAGCCTCGTCGACGACGGGACCGCGCACGTCATACAGGACGTTATCAAGCTTGGTGGATTTAGAAAAAGTACGCATGGTGGTGCTCCTTGGAATTTGAGCTGAGTGATGGGGTTCGGGTTTGGAAACGTTACGGGACGATGATGCCTCGCCTTGATCGGCGCCACCGGCAAGCAGCCAGGTAACATCGACCTCCAAAATGCGAGCGAGCAGCTCTGCCACATCGCGCCGCGGGATCGTCTTGCCGCTCACATATTGGCTCATCTGACTCTTGCCGAGTTTTTTACCGAGCATCTCCGATGCGCGGATTACGTCCGACTGGCGAACGTCGCGATCGGACATAGTCTGTCGCAGGCGATCGCTAAACGTCTCTTGGGCCACAGGAACCTCCTTGCTGGCAAAGTTCAATTTATAGAACACGAATTGAACCAGGGTTCAATTTAGGCAGCAGTATAACGCGGCACCTCATTCGAAAGTTCAATTTCATAAGAAAAGGTACCGAACTCCGAGATTTGCCCAAAGCAGACAATGACGTGCACGCGTTTAGAGGTATTCAAGGAAACGGGCGGCAGCAAGCGAAACGTCAGCCGTGCGATATATCGCATTGATCTGCCGATGGGGATGCCCCTCGAGCGGACGCACGGCAACATCGAACTGACAGCGGCGCAAGATGAGCGCGGGAAGAATGCTCACACCCAAGCCGTCCTCGACCATAGCCATAATCGCATAGTCATCCCAAGTCGACAGTTTTGAGCGCACTGCCAGCCCCGCCCGACGAAACAGCGGCGTAATCTCATCATCGGTACCCCGTTCCAGCAGAATAAACTGCTCGTTGGCCAAATCGGCAAGGGAAACGATCTCCGCGGTGGCAAGCGAGGAGTCTGCTGGCACCACGGCCATCAACTCATCTTGCACCAACAGCCGCGACGCCATGCCGGCGCCGCGTGGCTCGCGCGGAATAAAGCCCAGGTCGCAGCGGCCTTCTGCCACCCATTGCTCAATCTCGGAGTAATCACCCATCAGCAACTCATAATCGACATCCGGGTGATCAGCGCGAAACCGTGCGATCACCGGCGGCAGCACGTGGGTCGCCACACTCGAAAACGTACCGATGCAGATTTTGCCGCGCATGAGTCCACGCATCTCATCCACCCGTCGCTGCAAACGAACGAATTCCTCGCATAACGCCTCGACCGCCGGCATAACTTGCCGTCCATCGGCAGAAAGCACTACGCCCTCGCGGCTTCTATCGAGCACTTTAAAGCCCCAGTCAGCCTCGAGATCGGCCACCATACGGCTCACGCCCGGCTGCGAATAGCTCAGCCGCTCGGCGGCGCGCGTAAAACTGCCGGCGCGCACGGTCTCGAGCAGCACCTGCATCTTTTGAATATTCGTTTCCACGGCACCCCTCCACCTTTGCATGAGTTTTTCTCATACTATCCATGCATTATATTCGCTTTTCTTCTAAAGTCAGTTCACCCATAGTGAACATGCTCGGATATAGAGGGGATGTCAGCGCATGAACAACGGACTGTTTACGTACTTAGCAGCATTGCTATTGTTTGGCTCCAACGGCATCATCGCCGCTGCCATCGCGCTGCCGAGCTCCGATATCGTGCTACTACGCACGTTTTTGGGCGCTCTCTCGCTTGTCACCATCCTCGCCATCACCCAACGTCATAAACTGCAGGCGCCATCTCGTCCCCGCGAAGCTGCGGCTCTCATCCTCTCGGGGGCCGCACTGGGCGCCAGCTGGATATTCCTGTTCCGCGCCTACCAGACGATCGGCGTCGGCGTTTCCTCGCTGCTGTACTACTGCGGCCCCATCATTGTCATGGCCCTCTCGCCGTTTATCTTTGGCGAAAAACTGACCGGCGGCAAAATCGCCGGGTTTATCGCCGTCGCGTGCGGCGCTTTTCTCATCGCAGCGCAAGGTCTAGGCGGCAATATACCCATTGCGGGTATCGCCTGCGGCATCGCCTCGGCATTTTGCTATGCACTGATGGTCATCGCCAGCAAGGGTGCGCCACACATCGAAGGCCTCGAGAACTCCGCGCTCCAGGTGAGCGCCGCCTTTGTGACCGCGCTGGTCCTCACGCTCATCACGCAGGGCGCCCCCTCGTTCCTGTCCGCCGGCGTCGCCGCATGCATCGATTGGCACGCCGTCGTCATGCTCGGCGTCGTCAACACCGGCATCGGTTGCCTGCTCTACTTTAGCGCCGTCGCCAAACTGCCCGTGCAGACCGTCGCCGTCGTCGGCTACCTTGAGCCGCTTTCGGCCGTCGTGTTCTCGGCCGTCCTTTTGGGCGAAGCCATAACATCGGTCCGTCTGATGGGCGCCGCGCTTATCATCGGCGGCGCGATTTTTTGCGAACTCGCCGGCAGACGCGCAAACGCCAAGGCTGGCATCGCCCAGGCAGTACGCGCCTAACAGCCCCTCTTCAGTTTCAAAGCAGGGGCGCGTCCGCGGTTATCACATTGCAGCAAGCCATTCAGCGGATATGCCCCTGTTTTGAAATGCTACCTGCGTATATGAATAATCCCCAGCTGGGGATTATTGTCTAAAGCTAGCCAATGTGCCAAACTGCTCTTGTATGTATAAAGACGGCATAAAGGTTATCTGTCCTAGACAGATAACCGGATGTCCAAGGGAGTCCACGTGGCACACAACAAACTGGAGGCAAGCCCCCAAGACCAGCGTGGTCAAGGCGGGCATGGAGCCATTCCCCTCTCCGCTGGCATGCTGCTCGTAACGCTCGGCGTCGTCTATGGCGACATCGGCACGAGCCCCATGTACACCATGAAATCAATTGTCGCCAACAACGGCGGCATCGGTACCGTCAGCGAGGACATGATCTTAGGAGCGCTTTCGCTCGTCATCTGGACCATGACGCTCGTGACCACGGTCAAGTACGTGGTAATCGCCATGAAGGCCGATAACCACAACGAAGGCGGCATCTTCGCCCTGTTCAGTCTCGTGCGCAAGGTGGCGCCGTGGCTGATCCTTCCCGCCATGATCGGCGGCGCGGCGCTGCTCGCCGACGGCATCCTCACCCCCGCCGTCACGGTTACCACGGCCATCGAGGGCTTGCGCACCATCGAGTGGGGCCATGCGCTTTTGGGTGACGGCCAGACCAACGTCATCATTATTACCATCATCATTATCTGCGGCCTGTTTGCCATGCAGCGCGCCGGCACCTCGTCGATCGGCAAGTTGTTCGGCCCGCTCATGACGCTGTGGTTCCTGTTCCTGGCAGGCGCCGGCCTGTTCAACATGCTCGGCAACCTGTCCATCCTGCGCGCGCTCAACCCCATTCGCGGCATCATGTTCCTGTTCTCGCCCATCAATCACTCGGGCATCATGGTACTCGGCTTCGTCTTCCTGTCGACGACTGGCGCCGAGGCGCTCTACTCGGACATGGGCCATGTGGGCAAGGCAAACATCTATGCATCCTGGCCGTTTGTTAAAGCGGCCCTTATCCTCAACTATCTGGGTCAGGGCGCTTGGCTGCTCGCCAATAACTCCAACCCCCAGATGCTCGCGATGGATATCGTCAACCCGTTCTATATGATGCTCCCCGAGCCCCTGCGCCCCTTTGCCATCGTGCTTTCGGCCGTGGCGGCCATTATCGCCTCACAGGCGCTCATCACCGGCTCGTTCTCGCTGGTATCCGAGGCAACGCGCCTCAACCTTATGCCGCACCTGCGCATCCACTACCCCAGCGACACCAAGGGCCA
>URNU01000129.1 GCA_900549275.1 uncultured Collinsella sp.
CTTGACGCGCCAGCGGCCAGTGCCCTTCTCGCCCGTACCGTTGTGGTGCAGGTCGTTCTCGCCATCGTAAGCCTTCAAGAAACGGCACTGGTAGTTGTTGACGCCCAGGTAGTCGTTGTAGAGCGCGGCCTCGCGCATAATCTCGAGGTCCTCGTCCGGGATTTCGATGGTGCCGCCCGAGATGGCGGCCAGGCGGTTGGCGCACTCGAGGGTGTCGGGCGCGTAGTCGCCGCGGAAGGTGGCGTCGAGCAAGAACTGGTTTTGCAGCACGTGCTCGTTGTTGGCGGCCTTGATGTCGGCGGGGTCGTTCTCGTTGAGCGGATACTTAAACTCCAGCGACTGAATGACGCCGATCTTGCCCTTAAAACCGCCGTTGTGGAAGGCCAGTACTGCCTTGGCGTGGGCGAGCATCATGTTGTGCTCGCACTGGAAGGCCTCGGCCAGATGCGCCTTGACGCCACCGGGGAAGGTGCCCTCGATGTAGGTGTTGGAGGCGTCGGCCCAGATCTCGTTAAAGGTGAACCAGTAGGTCACCTGGTCGGCGTACTCCTTAAAGCAGAAGGTGGCAAAGTCCACAAAGGCGTCGATGGTCTCGCGGTTGAGGAAGTCGCCCTTCTCAAAGAGGGGCAGCGGCGTGTCAAAGTGATGCAACGTGACGAACGGCTCAACGTGGTGCTTGTGACACTCGGCAAACAGGTCGTGGTAGAACTGGACGCCCTCGGGGTTGATCTCGCCGGTGCCGATGGGGAAGATGCGGCTCCAGGCGATGGAGAGGCGGATGCCGTTGATACCGAACTCCTCGCACAGCTCCAAGTCGACGGGGTACTGGTTGTAGAAGTCCGAAGCGGGATCGGGGGAAAAGCGCCCTTGGGCCTCCAGGAAGTCGTCCCAGGCAACCTTGCCTTTACCGTGGGTCCGGGTCTCGCCTTCTACCTGGTAGGCAGCGGTGGCGCCGCCAAAGACAAAGTTCTCGGGAAACTGCGCAGGCGGGTTGGTGACGCTAGCAGGGTTAACGGACATGATGATCCAATCGTCTAAATCGAAGGGCCAGCCGGTTTTGGATGGTCGGATGGCCCTGAGCGCTACTTACTTCGAGAGTTGCTCGCTTACGAAGGCGAGAGACTTATCGCCGTTCTGGGAGAGCTCGATGTACTGCTTTCCGCGGCAGGCGACGCACTTGTTGCCCACGCGCTCGCAGTCCTTCTGCAGGTCGGCCAGGTAGCTTGCGGCCTGCGGGGCCAGTACGACCAGGTCAAAGTCGGGGAGCATGTCGACGTGGTTGCCATATGCCTCGGCAGCGGTCTCAAGATTGATGCCGCGCTCTTTAGCAGCCTTGGCCAGCGCGTTGGCGAGCAGGCCCGAGGTTCCGCCGCCCTGGCAGAGCACGAGCACGCGCTTGCCGTTGAGGTCGCTGGTGGCCGTTGCCTCGGCAGCGGGTGCTGCGGAAGCGGCGGGAGCGTCGGCCTTCACGGCCTCGGCAGCAGCGCCGGCGGCAACGCTCTTGGCGTCGGCCTTGCCCTGGAAGGCATCGTTGAGCTTGGCGGCCTTCTCGGCGTTCTTGGCGGCGAGCTCCTCCTGGGAAATCTCGGCCTCCTCGGCGCACTTCTGGGCGTCATAGGCACGGAAGAACGGATAGTACAGAACGAAGTCGACGACCAGGATAAGGGCGAGCATCACAAAGGCGAGCGGCTGGAAGCCCAGGCCCATGATGGTGCCGATGGGGCCGGGGACGGTCCAAGGCAGGGTGTACATAAAGCCGTTCATGCCCAAGAAGTCGATAAAGATCTTGAGGATCCAGATGTTGGCGATCGGGGCAAAGACAAACGGGACAAAGAAGACGGGGTTGAGCACGATGGGCGCGGCGAACAGCAGCGGCTCGTTGACGGCAAAGCAGACGGGGACGATGGCGGCCTTACCGACGGCGCGCATCTCCTGGGACTTGGCTAGGAAGCAGAACATAAAGACCAGGACGAGCGTGGCGCCGGTGCCGCCCATGCAGACGACGAAGTACTGGGCACCCTGGGTCAGGACGGCGGAAGCGTGCTGGCCAGCCTGGAACGCAGCTAGGTTGTCGGTCATGTTGGCAACGAGAGCGGCGGCGATGGCGGGCTCGACGATCGAGGGGCCGTGGACGCCGACGAACCAGAAGAGGCTCATGGCGCCGTAAATCACAGCGAGGCCGATATAGCCGTCGGCAGCGGTGAACAGGGGCTGGAACACCTGGATGACGCCCTGGGCAAAGCAGAAGCCAAAAGCAGCGCGGAAGACGATGTCAAAGACCCAAAAGACGGTGATGCAGACGGAGAAGGGGATGATGTCCTTAAAGGTCTGCGAGATGTTGGGCGGAACCTGCTCGGGCATCTTGACGGTGATGTTGCGCTTAATGAAGAACTTGTAGATGATGCCGGTCACAAACGCTGCGATGAAAGCGGTCAGCAGGCCCTTGGAACCAAGGTAGGTGGTGTTGAAGCCGCTGGCGGCGTCCGTGGCGATGGTGTCGCTCGAAAGGAGCAAGAAGCCGATGATGGCCGCGCACATGCACGAGATAAAGTTGATCTGGTTGTTCTTGGGCAGATCGCGGTTCTGAGCGTCGGCGAAGTGCTTGGCCGTGGTGGCGGCGCAGGCGATGGCCAGGATGCCCATGGAGTAGTTGTAGCACTTCCACAGGGCGTTGTTGATGTCATCGGGCCAGTAGAAACCCCAGATGTTGGGGACCGAGGCTACCAGGCAAAAGATGGACGAGAAGATGATGATGGGGATGACGGAGATAAAACCGTCACGGATCGCCTTGAGGTACTTGTTGCGGGCGATCGCGTTGAAAAAGGGCTGGCCCTTTTCGATGATGGCGATGAGTTGCTCCATGCAAAGCTCCTAAGAGTCGGTGGGCTAGCAACGATGGTAGCTTTTGGCGTTTGGCTGCCAAAATGTTGACGTTGCCATTTTTGGATACAAAAAAACGCGAATCGGTGGCCCCTGTGCCTGTGGACCGTCGATTCCTTGCGCGTAAACGTTTGAGCCGCCCGGTGGCTCTGTGTTTGCACAATGGCAACGTTAACATTTGGGCGACAAAAGCCGTTCGGTGAAGCAAAAATGTCGGTGAACGGTAGGTTTTGGGTGGTGAGCGTATGGTGGGGGAGGCGTTGGATATACTTGAAGGCGGTAAAAATGACTGCGCAAGGTGCCACCAATGGCATCGTTGACATAGAAAGATCGACCTATGGCCGCTGTTAAAAAATCGGTATCCGTTAAGGATGTGGCGCGCCTCGCGGGCGTCTCGGAGCAGACGGTCTCGCGTACGGTGCACGATTCGCCCAGCGTACGCCCCGAGACCAAGGAGCGGGTGCGTGCCGCCATGCGCGAGCTGGGGTATCGCCCCAATTTTGCCGGTCGATCGCTGCGCCGTGGCAAGTTTAAGACCGTCGGCGTCGCCATGTTCAACATTACCGGTACCGGCAACCTCGACCGTATGGAGGGCTTTGCCGCCGCGGCCGACAAACATGGCTATGCCATCACCCTTACTAAAGTAGACGGGCATCCGTATACCCTCGAGAGCGCATCGTCGCGCATGAGCGCACTGCCAGTGGACGGTATGGTTGTGATCATGAATCGCATGCCGGCGGACTTTGGCACCTTTGAGCCGCTGCCTGGTATGCAGACGGTGCTCGTTACCATGCTGGAGCACCCGCTGTGCTCGACGGTCGATAACGATCAGTTCGATTGTTCGCGCCAGGTTGTCGAGTACTTGCTGGGGCAGGGGCACAAGACCGTGCACTTTATCTCGTGTCCCGAGCGCTCGCTTTCGGGCATGCAGCGCGAGGAGGGCTGGCGCGAGACATTGCGCGCGCATGGTATTGAGCCACCGCGACTCATCCGTGGCGACTGGACGGCTCAGAGTGGATATGCCGCAGGCCAGGCTCTGGCGGACGATCCGACCTGTACTGCCATCTATGCCTCCAACGACGCCATGGCCTACGGTTGCATTCGCGGACTCGAGTCGCGCGGAAAGCACGTGCCCGAGGATGTGAGCGTGGTGGGTGTAGATGACAGTCTGGGTGACATCGTGCCCGATCGTCGCCTGGCCACCGTGCGCTTTGACAACAAGCGTGTCGGCATGTGGGCAGTCGATAAGATCGCCGGTGCCGAGGAGGTTGCGTCTGGCGTGGAGCACATGCTGATCCCCGGCGTGCTCGTAGAGGGCGATACGGTGCGCGATTTGCGTTAGGGTGCGGTCCTGTTTGGGCTTCCACTAATCATGTTTGATATTGTTCAAAACAGTTTAAAAACCGTTCACGGGTGAAAAGCAACCGTTCATAGCTCGAAATTGCGTTTTGCGTTGTTCTTTTTTGTTTGAATGTTAATGTTTCTGCCATACAGAACGCAGCGCGTATGCCCGGACGCGATGCTCTCCATTGGTTCATATGTGAAAGGAACGCAATATGGCAACCAAAGAA
>URNU01000130.1 GCA_900549275.1 uncultured Collinsella sp.
CACGACGCTCTTCCGATCTGGTCGATGGATGCCGCCGGGCGCTCGAGGTCCGAGATTGCCCAAATGCAGCTCAAGGACGTGCAATACATCGTCCGAGCCGTCAGGCCAATCGCAGGCGATTGCTGGATAGGCCCATTTAGGCAAATATAAAAGCAAGCGAACACCAGCTAGCCAAAAATGAGATCAAAAAGTATCGATTTGATCTAATTGTTCGGAAATACTTTACAAAAATGTGAATTCGAACAAATTCAGTTCCATTTGTTCGGTTTTAATCTATTATTTCAAATGTCCGAACAAAGGAGTAATTCATGCAGCTAACCCATAAGCAGTTCAACGCACTATATGCTCTGAGCAAGCACCCGGGCATCACGCAGAGGGATCTCGCCGATCAATGCGGCATTGGCCTTGCAACCGCAAATGCCGCCGTCAAGGACCTCTCGGAAGCCGGCCTCATAGAGGGCGCTCGCCTCACGCCCAAGGGCATGGCCGCGCTAAAGCCCTACGCTGTGGACAATGCCGTCATCCTTGCGGCTGGTCTCTCCAGTCGCTTCGCCCCCATCTCCTACGAGCGCCCCAAGGGCCTTCTCAAGGTTCGCGGCGCAGTCCTCATCGAGCGCCAGATCGAGCAGCTGCGCGAGGCGGGAATCCTCGACATCATCGTGGTCGTCGGCTACAAGAAGGAGTCCTTCTACTATCTCGAGGACAAGTACGGCGTGAACATCGTCGTCAACCGCGCCTACGCCGAGCGCAACAACAACTCATCACTGATGCTTGTGCGAGAGCTACTCGGGAACACTTACATCTGCTCCTCGGATAACTACTTTGAGGAAAACCCCTTCACGGACCATGTCTGGAAGGCCTACTACTCGGCCGAGTACAACCAGGGGCAAACTGCTGAATGGTGCCTCGAGACGGGCTCCCACGACCGCATTACCAAAGTGACGGTCGGCGGCTCCGATGCATGGTACATGATCGGCCACGCCTACTTCGACCGCGAGTTCTCCGCTCGCTTCCGCCAGATCCTGGAAGACGAGTACGACCTCCCCCAGACGCAGGACAAGCTCTGGGAGGATCTCTATGCCGAGCACATCGGCGAGCTTGACATGCGGATCCGAAAGTACGACCCGCCCATCATCCATGAGTTTGACTCACTCGACGAGCTGCGCGATTTCGACCCTCTGTTCCTGGAGAATCTCGACTCCGAGATCTTCGACAACATCGTCGCGGTCCTAGGATGCGACAAGTCCGAAATCCGAAACGTCTACCCGCTCAAGCAGGGTCTGACCAACCTTAGCTGCCACTTTACGACCGATGACGGCGAATGGGTCTACCGCCATCCCGGCGTGGGCACCGAGCTCCTCGTGGACCGCAAGGCAGAAAAAACCGCGCTGGAGACGGCGCGAAATCTCGGCCTTGATTCCACCTTCGTGTTCGAGAACCCCCGTCGTGGCTGGAAAGTCTCCCGTTTCGTGACGAACTGCAAAAATCTCGATGCACACGACGATGCCCAGCTCGCGCAGGCCATGCAGATGGCGCGCAGGCTCCATGAGAGCGATGCCAAGGTCGAGCGTGCATTCAGCTTTTACGAGGAGGGCAAAGGCTACGAGCGAGCCATCTTAGAACGCGGGCGCATCGATGTGCAGGACTGGCCCGAGATGGAAGCGCAGGCAACGAAACTCAACGACATGCTTGTCGCCGATGGGGGCGATCCCGTCCTGTGCCACAACGACTTCTTCGGCCTCAACTTCCTAGTCAGCGAAGATGGCCATGTCGACCTCATCGATTGGGAATACGCCGGAATGAGCGACTACGCCAACGACTTCGGGACGTTCTGCGTCTGCGAGCAGCTCTCCGAGGACGAGATGCGCAGCGCACTCACCCACTACTTCGGCCGCACACCCACCGAAGCGGAATGGCGCCATAACTTGGGCCAGGTCGGAATGGCGGGCTGGTGCTGGTACGCCTGGGCCCTGTTAAAGGAAGCCGAGGGCGACAACGTCGGCGAGTGGTCCCACATCTACTACCGCTACGGCAAGACCTACCTCAAGAAGGCCCTCGAGCTATACAAGAAGTCCGGTAAGTAAGTAAACCAATCACTTTGGCAAACAAGAAAAGAGAAGAAACTATGCATTACGGCATACTCAGCGGTGCCCTTTGGGCACTGGACACTACCGTGCTCTCGATAGCCCTCGCGATGTCCCCGTTTTCCGATGGAACCGCGGCCGCCGTCGCCTTCGCCGCAATCGTGAGCTCCGCATTCCACGACATCCTCTGTGCTCTCTGGATGACGATCTATTCCGCCATCAAGGGTCAACTCGGAAAGGCCCTGGCCGCGATTAAAACCCGCGATGGCCTGGTCGTAGCCGCCGGAGCCTTGCTGGGCGGCCCCATCGGCATGAGCGGCTACGTAATGGCCATCAACCTCATCGGCCCTTCCTACACGGCAGTAATTTCCGCCTTCTATCCGGCATTCGGGACGCTGCTCGCCGCGATAGTCCTCAAGGAGAAGGTAACCGTCCCGCGCATGGTTGCGCTAGCGGCCGCGCTGCTCGGAATTGTCGGCATGAGCGCGGGCGCACTCGGTTCTGACGAAATGACCAATCCCGTACTTGGCATAGCCTGCGCACTCCTGTGCGTTGTCGGCTGGGGTTCCGAGGCGGTGTTCTGCGCATGGGGCATGAAGGGCGATAACGTCGACGACGAAACCGCGTTGCAGATCAGGGAGACGACTTCCGGTCTTGTTTACGCTTTGATTGTTCTCCCGGTATTCGGAGCATGGGGCTTTGCCGCACAGGCGGCGCCTACCATGGCGACAGGCACCGTCGCCCTTTCGGCACTCGCCGGCGTGGCATCGTACCTCTTCTACTACAAGGCCATCTCCAAGATCGGTGCGGCCAGAGGCATGGCACTCAACATTTCCTACTCTGCCTGGGCGGTCATCCTGGGAATTGCCCTGGGCAATGTCCCCGGACCTCTCGAGATCGGCTGCTGCGTCCTCATCCTCGCGGGCACCGTTCTTGCCGCTTGCGACTGGAAAGAGCTGTTCGGAAAAGCAGCGACTCACTAACAACTTTACACACCAATTCATAATATACCGGGGTTTGCTGGCAATGCCAACGCACCCCGGTATTTATATATAAAGGATCTGCAATGATTATGTCGGAATTGTTGGTGTTGACGCACCGACGGCCAGCCGGCGAAAATGGGAAACAGGCCCTGTCCCAGAATCTGGAAAACCACAATCACAGGTTCTAAGAAAGAACGGGGACCGCTATGGGGATATTTGCAGACACGATGTCGAAGCTGCCACGATATCGAGGTCGGCGGAGAGGATGACAAGCATCCAATCGCTGCTCAGGCTACACGCGGAAAATGTGGTCAACAGCAGGAACGGCTACAGAGGCCGCAGTCTCGAGACATGTGTGGGCACTCTCAACCTGAGAATCCAAAAACTCCGGACGGGCAGCATCTTCCCCGAGGATGACCTCGAGCGCTATCAGCGCATGGACAGGCCCCTCGTCGCGGTGATGGCCGAGATGTACACCAGCACATGGAGGGCGCAGGGGATCGCCGCCAAAATGAGCATCGAGAGATTCGACAGGGACCGCGTGAGCGCAATCGTCGCGAGCCTCGACGCCGAGGTAGCAGGCCTGGCGGAGGAGCCGCTCGATATGCGCGCGATACCCTACATCCGGCTTGACGCGACCTACGTCTAGTGACACCGCGTAGCATCGACCGCCGTGGCGACGGCCATCGGCTGAGATAAGTCCGACTGGAGACGGGTGCCCGACGTATCAGTGGTGGACACGGAGTCGAATGACTCGTGAATCGGATTCCTGCAGGCGCAGCGCGACCGCTGGGCCTCCGACACCGAGCTCGTCGCATCCGATACTCACAAGGGCCTGGTAAGGGCTATAGAAAAAGTCTTCCGGGAAGCGACCTAGCAGCAATGCGCCGTGCACCTGATGCGCAACTGCATGAGAAAGGGCGGCAAGGGTGCCCGAAGAGGCGGAGCCCGGTGCGCTCACGTACCTGGACTCCCGACCCTTGCTCTGGAAGAGACTGCGCGCCAACAACGTGCAGGAGCGAGCCAACCGCGAGATATAGCGCAGGTCGAGTGCGGTGCAGGTGTTCCCCTCTGAAAATTCGCCGCCCATGGTGGTCGGGACAGTCATGTGTGACCAGGCGGATACGTGGCCGACATCGAGATACTTCTAGGAGAAGAAGATAGCGTAGATGCACGATGCGGCACTCCGAATGGGCACCTTAGGCGTTTATGACTGAGCCTAGCCGAAATAGACAGCCAGGAAGATGATTGAATCCGGCCTGGAGCTTGCCAACGGCGTGGAGGCAGCCTAGGAAATCGATAGAATTCAGATCCTGAACACAGGGGCCAGAATGGCCATTTGCACCAACTATCTCGACACAGCCACCTTCT
>URNU01000131.1 GCA_900549275.1 uncultured Collinsella sp.
GTCGGCAAGACCGTTCTGATTCAGGAGCTCATCAACAACCTCGCCCAGGAGCACGGCGGCACCTCGGTGTTCACCGGTGTCGGCGAGCGTACTCGTGAGGGCACCGACCTGTTCCTCGAGATGAGCGAGTCTGGCGTTATCGACAAGACCTGCTTGGTCTATGGTCAGATGAACGAGCCGCCTGGAGCGCGTCTGCGCATCGGTCTGGCTGGCCTTACCACCGCTGAGTACTTCCGCGATCGCGGCCAGGACGTTCTGCTGTTCATCGACAACATCTTCCGCTTCTCCCAGGCCGGTTCCGAGGTTTCCGCACTGCTGGGTCGTATGCCGTCCGCCGTCGGTTACCAGCCTACGCTGGCTACCGAGATGGGCGACCTCCAGGAGCGCATTACCTCGACCAAGACGGGTTCCATTACCTCCGTCCAGGCTGTCTACGTCCCTGCAGACGACCTGACCGACCCGGCGCCTGCCACGACGTTTACGCACCTCGACGCCACCACGGTTCTTTCGCGTAGCATTTCGTCGCTCGGTCTGTTCCCGGCTATCGACCCGCTCGCGTCTTCCTCCGACGCTCTCGATCCCTCGATCGTCGGCGAGGAGCACTACCGTGTCGCCGTCAAGGTCCAGGAGCTCCTGCAGGAGTACTCCGACCTTCAGGACATCATCGCCATTCTGGGTATGGATGAGCTGTCCGAGGAGCAGCGCCTTACGGTCAACCGTGCCCGTAAGATTCAGCAGTTCCTCTCCCAGTCCTTCCACGTCGCCGAGAAGTTCACCGGCAACCCCGGTGTCTACGTCCGCGTCGAGGATACCGTCCGCTCCTTCGCCGAGATTGTCGACGGCAAGGCCGATGACCTGCCCGAGCAGGCATTCCGCTATGCTTCCACGATTGAGGACGTGCGCGAGCGCGCCCGCAAGATGGGGGAGAAGTAGGTTATGCGTATCCGCATCGTGTGCCCCGTGAGCTGCGCCTATGAGGGCGACGCTGCGTTCGTGTCGATTCCGTCCACGGATGGCGAGTTTGGCGTTTTACCTGCTCACTCCAGCGAAATCTGCACGATCGACCGCGGTTACGTTCGTGTTTCCGATAAGGCCATGGGCACTGTCGACCACACGTTTGCCGTGGCCGGCGGCTATGCCCAGGTTGCGGACGATGTCGTGACCGTCCTCGCCGAGCGCGCTTGCGATTTGGCGACTGTCGACGCCGACAAGGTTAAAGCTGATATTCAAGGTTTTGAAGAGAAGCTGGGTAATTTGTCGGAGGATGATGCACGCCGCGCCTACCTCTATAATGAAATCGCATGGTGTAAGCTCAAGCTTGCCCAATAGTCAAACGTTTTAGCGTTCGACCATTTGCGAACACATCATGCCCGGGATGGCCCAGCCACCCCGGGCATGCTTTTTGAAAGGGTAGACCTTGGATATTATCCGCGTTGAGGGTGGCCACTCCATCGGAGGCTCCGTGCCCGTCTCGGGTGCAAAGAATTCCGCACTCAAACTCATGGCTGCAACGCTTCTGGCGCCGGGCAAGACAACGCTTCAGAACGTGCCCGATATTTCCGATGTCCACGTTATGGGCAAGGTACTCAAGGGCATGGGCGCCACGATCGAAGTTCTCGATGAGCACACGCTCGAAATCGATACCTCCCAGGTTGATTCCTGGGAGGCTCCCTACGAGCTTGTCGCCAAGATGCGCGCCTCTACGGCTGTGATGGGCCCCCTGCTGGGCCGTTTCCATCGCGCCAAGATTGCCATGCCGGGCGGCTGCAACCTGGGTGCCCGCAAGATTGATATGCATATCCTGGGTCTCGAGGCTCTGGGCGTCGAGTTCGACACCGCCCACGGCTACATCAACGCCAGTGCTCCCCAGGGTCTGCGCGGCACCACGGTCACGCTCGAGTTCGCGAGCGTTGGCGCTACCGAGAACCTCATCATGGCTGCCGTGCGCGCGCAGGGCACCACGGTTATCGACAACGCTGCCCGCGAGCCCGAGATCGTCGACCTTGCCAACATGCTTAACGAGATGGGTGCCAAGATCGTCGGCGCGGGCACGCCCGTCGTGACCATCGAGGGCGTGGAGGAGCTGCATCCCGTTACCCATTGCGTGGTCGGCGACCGCATCGAGGCCGGCACCTTTATCGTCGCCGGCGCCCTCATGGCCGATGAACGCGGCGTCGATGTTACGGGCTTCTGTCCCATCCACCTGGGCATGGTGCTCAAAAAGATGGAACTTATGGGCATCGAGTGCGAGCGTATCGAGAACGGTGTCCACGTCAATCGCGTCGAGCGCATCAAGCCGGTCGATATCCAGACGCTTCCGTTCCCGGGTTTCCCGACCGACATGCAGGCGCAGATCATGGTGCTTTCGGCCCTTGCCGACGGAAGTTCCGTGATTACCGAGAACATCTTCGAGAACCGCTTTATGTTCGCCTCCGAGCTCGTGCGTATGGGTGCCGATATTCGCATTGAGAGCCATCACGCCATGATTCACGGTGTTAAGGGGTTCTCAGGCGCACAGGTCACCTCGCCCGACCTTCGTGGCGGCGCGGCGCTTGTGGTTGCCGGTCTTATCGCCGACGGCGTTACCGAGGTCTCTGCCATCCATCACATCAAACGTGGCTACGAGCAGTTTGTCGAAAAGCTGCAGGCGCTTGGCGCGCATGTCGAACATGCCACCGTCCCCGATCCCGTCATCTACTAATGCAGGTTGCCTATGTTTAACAAGAAGCCCCTGGCGGATAACACCCGAAGACCCTCGACTGGTGCGCAGGCCAAGATCTACAGCCGCGACAACGTCGCTCGCTATTCCGAGCGCGCCCGTCAGCGCCGTCGCGGGCGCACGGTTCGCCGCGTAGTTCTCATCGCCGTGCTCGGCGTACTGCTGAGTGCCACGACCGCTGCAGGTTTGTGGTTTGCCACTATCATGGGCAAGCTTGGCGACTCCAATGTCATTACCAACAACCTGCGCCGGATTCTGGTCGATACCGATGAGGCAAAAGATCCGTTTTACGTGCTGCTTCTTGGTACCGACGGTCGTCCGGGCGAGGATACGTATCGTGCCGACTCGATTATCCTGGCTCGCATTGACCCTACGCAAAAGCAGGCAACACTTATTTCCATTCCGCGCGATACCAAGGTTGTCTATAAAGGCTCGACCATGAAGATTAACGCCTGCCATACGTATGGCGGCGCGGAGGCCATGGTCCAAGCGGTCAACGAGCTGTGCGGCGTTCAGATTTCTCACTATGCCGAGGTCAGCTTTGACGGCATGCAGTCGCTTATTGATTCGGTTGGCGGTATCGACATTAACGCGACCGACGACGTCGACGATCCCGAGCACCTGGATATTAAGATTACTGCCGGCCAGCAGCACATGGATGGCGCCACCGCCCTTACCTACGCCCGTTGCCGCTACACCTATGCCGACGGCGACTATACGCGCATGCGCCACCAGCGTCAGGTGCTTGGCGCCCTCGCCAACCAGATCCTCAACAACTTTGATGCCACCAAGATCTTTGATCTGGTCAACTCGCTGTCCGACATGCTCGTAACCGATATGAGCGTTCAGGATATCGTCTCTACGGTCAATGCTATGCGCGGCATGGATGTCGATGGCATCTACTCGGCCAACCTGCCTTCGTATGCCGACGGCAGCACTATGATTGACGGTGTGAGCTATGTCTTTGTCTACGAAGACGAGCTTAAGGAAATGATGGCCCGTGTCGAAGCCGGTGAGGATCCCAAGGGCCCCAACACCATGGGTCTTTCCGACGGCTCTAGCTCCACGATCGGCGACCTGAGCAACAATACGTCTGACGACTACGCAAACGGTACCGCAACCTCATCGGTTGGCTCTGACGATTCCGATGGCTCAAGCGATTCGAGCGATTCGGACTACTACGAAGAGCCTACCGGCGACGGCAACGGCTACGAAGCCAACTATTAGAGTTACGCGGGCTTACCAGCCCGCGTAACGGCTCGACGCTGCGCGCCGCCCAGAGCGACAATTTGTCATTCAAAAGGCAGGGCATGACCAGAAGGTCAATGCCCTGCCTTTTTCATGCCAACTTGTTCGCTCTGGGCAGCGCTCACTGACGTTGGCTCAACCTGCGATGCCGACTACTTTTCTTGCACCAAAAATCGCCCCGTTCTCGGTTTTGAGGACGAGGCGATTTTTCTTACCTAGATTATGCGAGTTCCTTATGCGAAGCGGGCGACGAGCTCCTGCAGGACGTCAGTCATCTTGACGAGTGAGCTGACCGGGATAAACTCGTTGACGCCGTGGTAGCAATAGCCGCCGGTGGAAAGGTTGGGACAGGGCAGGCCACGGAACGACAGCTGGGCGCCGTCGGTGCCGCCGCGAATCGGCAGCACCTGGGGCTCGACGTCGCAGGCAAGGAAGGCGTCCTTGGCGACATC
>URNU01000132.1 GCA_900549275.1 uncultured Collinsella sp.
CGCTCCCAGCTGGGCGTGGTGTTGGTGGAGTAGCGCGAGTGGACGAGCGCCACGGCCGTCTTGACGGCGGCGTCGTTGAGGTCGATGAAGAAGCGGCGCATCTGCGTGGCAACAAGCATGCCCTTGTACACGATGGTGCGCGAGCTCATGGAGCACACATAGAAGATCTTGTCGCGCAGGGCAAACTCGGCGTCGGCCTTCTTCTCGATGGTGCGGCGGCACACGTACAGGCGACGCTCAAAGGAGTCGCCCGCCGGCGTGTCGTCGGGGCGGCCCAGGAAGGCCTGCAGGATGGTAGGCATGCAGGCGCGGGCCGTCTCGCCCAGGTCGTGCGGGTCGACCGGCACCTCGCGCCAAAAGAGCAGCGGCACGCCGGCCTCGGCGCAACCCTCCTCAAACACGCGGCGGGCATCCTCTACGCCCTTCTCGTCCTGCGGGAAGAACAGCATGGCCACGCCATAGTCGCCCTCTGCCGGCAGAATCTGGCCGCACTTTTGAGCCTCTTTTCGAAAAAAGTGATGCGGAACCTGGAACAGGATGCCAGCGCCGTCGCCGGTGTTCTTCTCGAGTCCCGTGCCGCCGCGGTGCTCCAAGTTGACCAGAATGGACAGCGCATCGTCCAGAATCTGGTGATGGCACTCACCGTTGATATCGGCGAGCGCGCCGATGCCACATGCATCGTGGTCGAATTCGGGGCGATAAAGGCCCTGCTGCTGAGCGGAATCTGCCTGCATCGCGATCCTCCCCTAGGTGTTAGACAGTCAATTGACTAGGCATACTAGGTGCATCGCCGGCCCGTTGTGTTTCCCACCCGTTTCGAAACAATCGCGTAACGCACGCCCTACGAGTGGACACCGCCGACCTCAAGGACGACAACAAGGGCCCCAGGTTCGGCCCGCAAGCTCACCGCTTCAAACATCTCAATCTGTAACAGGAAGGCCCAATTTCGACGGCTAACTGTTACAGATTGAGATGTTTCTGAGAGACGGCTCCGAATGTCTCAATCTGTAACACGAAGGGCCAGTTTTGGCAGTCAGCTGTTACAAATCGAGATTTTCCATAGGACCATTTCTTCCTGTCCTGATCTGTAACACCTAGACCCAATTTCCATCCCTAGTTGTTACAGATCAAGACATTTCGGCAGCCCCCTTTCACCATCCCATTCAAATACAACAATTTTGTTAGGCATGGTTAACTTTTGAGCCTAAAACGGGTACCCTTTACGGCGTCAAGCAAACGACACGCAGGAGCGCACCATGCTTAACCATCTCAAACAACACTTTGGCTCCCCGCGCACCGGTGGCCACGAAGGACTCGACATCGCGCGGCATATCGGCCCCGGACTGCTCGTGACCGTCGGCTTTATCGACCCGGGCAATTGGGCCTCCAATATGGCCGCCGGCTCGCAGTTTGGCTACGCGCTGCTGTGGATCGTCACGCTGTCCACGATCATGCTCATCGTGCTGCAGCACAACGCGGCGCACTTGGGCATCGCCACGGGCATGTGTCTCGCCGAGGCCACGACGCGCCACCTGCCCCGCCTCGTCGGGCGTGCGATACTCGGCAGCGCGTATCTAGCCACGGTCGCCACCGCCATGGCCGAAGTCCTGGGCGGTGCGATCGCGCTTCAAATGCTCTTTGGCCTGCCCGTACGCGCCGGCTGCATCATCGTCGCGGCGGCATCGATTGCCATGCTCATGACAAGCTCCTACAAACGCGCCGAGCGATGGATCATCGCCTTCGTAGGCGTGGTAGGACTCTCGTTTTTGGCCGAGCTTGCGCTGGTCAAGGTCGACTGGCCGCAAGCCGCCACAAGTTGGATCACACCCAGTATGCCCACCGGCTCGGCCGCGATTATCGTAAGTGTCCTAGGCGCGGTCGTTATGCCCCACAACCTCTTCCTGCACTCCGAGGTCATCCAATCCATGCACTTCGAAGGCCAAGGCGAGCAGGTTATCAAAGAACGTCTGCGCTACGAGCTCTTCGACACGCTCTTTTCGATGGGCGTGGGCTGGGCAATCAACTCGGCCATGGTCATCCTGGCCGCAACGACCTTCTTTGCGCACGGCATTGTCGTAGACGACCTCGCCGTCGCAGCGGCCACACTCTCCCCCATTCTGGGCCCGGCAAGCTCGACCATCTTTGCGGTGGCACTGCTGTTCGCGGGACTATCGAGCAGTGTGACAGCGGGCATGGCGGCGGGCACCATCACCGCAGGCATGTTCGACGAGGAATACGACATCCACGACCGACATTCCTCGATCGGGGTGGCGGCCTGTTTCGTCGGCGCAGTGGCGACGTGCCTGGTCGTCCCGAATCCTTTTGAGGGTCTCATTTGGAGTCAGGCACTGCTGTCGCTTCAGCTGCCGATTACGGTCTTTGTGCTCATACGACTCACCAGTTCGTCCCGCGTCATGGGCAAATACGCCAACTCGCGCCCGCTCAACGCGCTGCTCGTAGGGATCGGTGCCATCGTGACGATTCTCGATGTTGTGTTGTTGACCGGGATGTAATGGGGCGGGGCACCTACCCAGGCAAACGTCTCGATCTGTAACATCTAGACCCGCTTTTGATGTCTAGATGTTACAGATCGAGATCATTCCGAGGGATAGCTCCGTTTGTCTCAATCTGTAACACGTAGACCTCGTTTTCACTGCTAGATGTTACAGATTGAGACATTTCTTCAGCTCCAACCTTTTGTCTCGATCTGTAACAGGAAGACCCGTTTTGAGCCGTTAGATGTTACAGATTGAGACAAACGGTCGGCCGGACTCACAACAGACTGGATCGGCTAACAGCAGCCGTGATCCCTTGAGGACGGAGGAAAAGGGTCCCGGCCGGAATATCCGACCGAGACCCTTGGACAGAGCTATATGTTGCTGCAAGTCGCGTGCCTGCGAGCTACTCCTCAACGAGCTCAAACTGATCGGGGCCAACGCCACAGACCGGGCACACGTAGTCCTCGGGCAGCTCGGGCGTGTCGACCTCAACCTCATAACCGCAAACGGTGCACACAAACTTATACGTCTTCTTCTCCTCAGCCATGATGTTCTCCTCTCGAACGTGACTGCTGGTGTACTTGCTTATTAGTATATATTCTCAATAATATTATGCAAGTACTTTTGCAGCATTTCTACTCTTGGTACGAAGACGCCTTGGGCGGCGTCTTGCCCTTCAGGACCTTATGGTAGTAATCGTAGGTGAGCGGCGTCTCGTCGCTCAGGCGCTCGGCATCCTCGACCTCGCCGAGAAACAGTAGATGCGTGCCAACATCTACAGTGTCGATCAAACGGCAGCTAAACAGGGCCGCCGCGTGCTCGGGCACATAGGGCATGCCCAGAGCCGTCTCGCGGGTCTCGTATTTGGCAAACTTGTCATAGTCGCTGCTGGTGCGAAACCCAAAGTTGCCAATGTAGAGCATATCGGCCGTCTGATCGATCACGGTCAGCGCAAAGGCCTTGGCAGACGAGATAACACCAGACGTGACATTTTCCTTGTTCACGGCAACCGAGATGCGCGGCGGCGCGGACGTCACCTGCACCGCGGTGTTGATGACGCAGCCGGCACGCAGCCCGTCGGCCGCGGCACTCACCACATACAGGCCGCTCGGCATCGTAAAGAACGCAGTTTTGTCCATAACGACCACTCCCCTAACCCGGGATTGAACCTCATGTATGTATGTACCCACAAAAAAGGCGACGTCCATACCGGACGCCGCCTTTGAGACATATGTGTCAGAACAGTAAGCAAGATGGAACGCCCGCAGTTGCGGTGAAATAGGGACTGAATAGCCCCTCAAACAGGCAAAACAGTCCGCATTCCACCGCAACTTATACAGAGCTCCTAGCGATTACGCTCCTTCAGCGCGCGATCGATTTCGCGCTGAACGTCGCGTTTGGCCATGTCTTCACGCTTGTCGTAGAGCTTCTTACCGCGACCCAGGCCCAACAGCAGCTTCACGCGACCATCGGCATTAAAGTAGAGCTCCAACGGCACCAGCGCATAGCCGCGGTTGCGCAGTTTGCCGTCAAGAAAATCAATCTCCTTGCGATGCAGCAACAGGCGGCGACGACGATCAGGATCACGGTTCCACACGCCACCGTGGCTGTAAGGGTGAATGTGCAGGCCCACCAGCCAGCACTCGCCGCCACGAATCAGCGCAAAGGTGTCAGTGATCTGACAGGCGCGCTCGCGAATCGACTTGACCTCGGTACCGCTCAGCTCAATGCCGCATTCGAACGTCTCGTCGATAAAATACTCGTGATGCGCCGAGCGATTCTTGGAAATGAGCTTGCGTTCACGCTTACTGGGCATCGCCGGCCTCCTTGACGCCGTCGGCTCCCTTGTCGGCGCCTGCGCGCTTTGCCTTGCGCTCGGCGTTGAGCTCGGCATCGCTCTCGCGCACCAGCTTAATGAT
>URNU01000133.1 GCA_900549275.1 uncultured Collinsella sp.
GTATCATACTGTGGTTATTGCATCGACTCTGTGATGCATGTTTGTACGTTCCCGGCGGTCGGTTTGCCAGAAGCGCCCCGTCGGTTATTCCAGACCCGTTTCGAAGAAAGGAAACCACACTAACCTATGGCAGCTAAAAAATCATCTCCCTTGAAGATCATTCCGCTCGGCGGTCTTGACGGCATCGGCAAGAACATGACGGTCTTCGAGTGCGGCGACGACATGGTGCTCGTCGACGCCGGCCTCATGTTCCCCGATGATTCCCAGCCCGGTATCGACCTGGTGCTTCCCGACTACACCTATGTTCTGGAGAACGAGGAGAAGCTCCGCGGCATCGTCGTCACTCACGGCCACGAGGACCACACCGGTTCGCTTCCGTACCTGCTGCAGGACCTCAACAATAAGGTGCCCATCTTCTCGAGCAAGCTGACGCTGGGTTTTATCGAAGGCAAGCTTTCCGAGTTCCGCATCCGCGCTCCCAAGTTCCGCGAGGTTAAGGGCGGAAGCCACGTTAATCTCGGCGGTATCTCGCTTGACTTCTTCTCGATGACGCACTCCATTCCGGGTGCTTTGGGCGTATTCATTCGCACCAACCAGGGCACCGTTATGCACACGGGCGACTTTAAACTCGACCAGACGCCCATCGACGGCGTCACGCCCGACTATGCCGCCATCAGCCGCTTTGCCAAGCAGGGCATCGACCTGCTGCTTTCTGACTCCACCAACGCCACGGTTCCGGGCTTTACCAAGTCCGAGGCCGAGGTTGGCCCCAACCTGCTGCACGCTATCAAGAACGCCCCGGGCCGCGTGTTCGTCGCGTCGTTCTCGAGCCACATCCATCGCCTGCAGCAGATCTGCGACGCCGCCCGCAAGTGCGGCCGCAAGGTCGTCGTGACCGGGCGTTCCATGCTCACCAACACCCGCGTGGCGCGTGAGCTTGGCTACCTCAACATCGACGATGCCGATATCATCGATGCCTTCGATATCGATAACCTGCCCGACGACAAGATCGTCGTCATGTGTACCGGCTCTCAAGGCGAGCCGCTGTCGGCCCTCTCCCGCATGGCCAACGGCGAGCACAAGACGCTCTCCATCCACGAGGGCGATACCGTCATTCTCTCGGCAACTCCCGTTCCTGGCAACGAGAAGGCCGTGCAGCAGGTCGTCAACAGCCTGGCCAAGCTTGGCTGCGACGTGTGGGATAAGAATCGCGCACTCGTCCACGTCTCGGGTCACGGCAGCCAGGAGGAGCTCAAGCTCCTGATGGCCATGGCCAAGCCCACCTACTTTATGCCGGTTCACGGCGAGGCCGTGCACCTGCGCGCCCATGCCCAGCTTGCCCGTAAGATGGGCATCAAGGATGATCACATCTTTATCCTCGACAACGGTGACACGCTTGAGATGCGTGGCGGTATCGTCAAGCGCGGCACGCCCGTCGAGTCTGGCGTCGTCTATGTCGACGGTCTGCGCATCGGCGACACCGATCCCATCGTCTTGCGCGATCGCCAAAAGCTCGCCAATGACGGTATGGTCACAGCCGTTGCCATCGTCTCGCTCAAGCACAAGAAGATCGAGGCTATCGAGTTCTCGGGCCGCGGCGTTTCGTTTGCCATCGACGACCAGTTCTCCGAGGATGCCTCCGCATCCATTATGAAGACGATCGAGAAGGGCAAGTTCAGCTTCACCAGCAGCGGTTCCGACGCCATTCGCAAGGCCGTGCGTGACTCGCTCTCCAACTTTATCTGGAGTCGTACACGCACCCGTCCGATGATCATTCCGGTCGTCATGGAGGTTTAGTTTGGCGCGCGGATCTGCACAAAACGCCAAAGGCAATAAGGCCAACAACCAACCGGCATCTGCTAAGGGTGCCGGTTCCCATCTGCGTGCCAATAAGGGCCACGAGTCCGAGTTCGATGAGTTCGAGCCCCTGGTCGAGCCTTCGGCCAATCGCGATATCGCCGGCGTGGTCATTGCCGTTTTGGCGATTGCATCCTTCATTGCCGTGATTTCCCCGGCAACGGCGCCCGTGACGGCTGCTGTCGCCGGTTTCTATCACCTCGGCTTTGGCCTGGGCGCCTACGTGCTGCCGATCGTTATCTTGCTGTTTGCCGCCACGCTCTTTTTGGGTGAGGGCTCGCCGCTCAACATTCGCTCGGTTGCGGGCGGTGCCGTGGTCTTTGTGGCCATTGTTTCCATCCTGTCGCTGATGGTGCCGGGTACGACCGACTCGTGCGACCTTATGTTTACGCCGCAGAACCTTTCCGCGTCGGGCGGCTACATTGGCGCCTTTATCGCAAGTACCCTGCAAAACGCCCTGGGCAAACCTATTGCCATGGTTGTCTTGCTGGGGCTTGTCGTCGTTGGCCTGGTCATTATCGGCTTTTCGGTTGGCGGCGTTTTGCGCTCCGCACGCGATCGCGCTGCCGATTTTGCCGAGCGTCGTCGTGCTGATGTCAATGCGAGTCCGTGGGGCGATGAAGAGGCCCTGTCGGTACCCGGCGTCACTCGTCCGCACCTGAGTATTCTGCGTCAGAAGGGTACTGATGCCGCCGTGACCACGGTCATAGGTGGCGATGTTGATCCTGTTTTGGATGACGACGAGGACGATGACCCGTTTGTCGACGTGTCCGAGGCCGTGGAGGCCGAGCGAGCCAAGACCACGCTGCTGCCGCGTCGCCATGCCAAGAAGGGCAAGGCCGCGCCCAAGCTCAACACGAGCGAGCCCGACCCGTCTTGGTCCGATAGCGAAATCGAACTCACCGAGGGCGATGACGAGGACGACGAGACTCCGCTCGAGACCGCCAAGACAACCTTGCTGCCGCGTCGCCGTGCCAAGGCAGGACAGGTCACCGGACAGTTTTCGATGGAAGACGACCCGGACAAGGCTGACGAGTCAGAGCCGCCGTTTGCCGTGAATCCCGTTTCGGCAGCTCCGCAAATTCCCGACTTCCTAAAGCATCCCAAGGTTGCCGATGCCTCCAGCTCTACGGCTTCCGCTGTTCCTGTTGCAGCCGGCGATGGGGGAGCGAACGGTACCGCTGCCGATGCCGAGGGCGAACAAGAGGACGGCCTCAAGCTCCCGCCGCTCGAAATCCTGCACGCCAACCCGCAGTCGGCGTCCTCTGCGTCTTCGGACAAGGAGCTGGAGCAGACCGCCGAGTCGTTGCAGTCCACGCTGCTCGAGTTTGGCCGTAGCGCCCGCGTTGTCGGCTGGATTGCCGGCCCCACGGTGACGACCTTTAAGCTGCAGCCTGGCGAGGGTGAGCGCGTGAGCAAGATTTCGAGCCTTGAGGACGACATCGCGCTTTCGCTTGCTGCTCAGTCCGTGCGTATTTTTGCGCCGATTCCCGGCACCTCGCTCGTGGGTATCGAGATTCCCAATCGCAAGCGTCAGAACGTCAACTTGGGCGACGTGCTGCCCTATGTGAAGGGCGGTCCGCTTGAGCTTGCCATCGGCCGCGATTCCGAGGGCACGCCGGTCGTCGCCGACCTTGCCAAGATGCCCCATCTGCTAATCGCCGGTACCACGGGTTCCGGTAAGTCGGTCATGATCAACTCCATCATCACGACCCTGCTCATGCGCGCGCTTCCCGAGGACGTTCGCTTGATCATGGTCGACCCCAAGCGCGTCGAGCTCGCAGGCTATAACGGCCTGCCGCACCTTTACGTGCCCGTAGTGACCGAGCCCAAGCAGGCAGCGAGTGCCTTGCAGTGGGCGGTGTCCGAGATGGAGCGCCGCCTGAAGGTCTTCGAGCGCCTCAACGTGCGCAAGATCTCGACCTATAACGAAAAGCAGGCCGCCGGCGAGTTTGAGCATTACGATAACCCGCCGCAAAAGATGCCTTACCTGGTCATCATCATCGACGAGCTTTCGGACCTGATGATGGTTGCCGGCAAGGACGTCGAGGCGTCGATTGTGCGTATCGCCCAGCTGGGCCGTGCCGCCGGTATCCACCTTATCGTGGCTACGCAGCGCCCCAGCTCCAACGTGGTGACGGGCCTCATTAAGGCCAACATCACCAACCGTATCGCCTTTAACGTGGCTACGGGTATCGATTCCCGCGTCATCATTGACCAGATGGGCGCCGAAAAGCTCACCGGTTTGGGCGACATGCTTTTCTCCAAGGTCGACTGGGGCAAGCCCCGCCGTATCCAGGGCTGTTTTGTCTCGGACGACGAGATCAACGAGATCGTCGAGTTCGTTAAGTCGCAAAGCGAGCCCGACTATCACGAGGAGATTCTGTCCGCCGTAGCGCCCGCCTCCATGTCCATGGCTGGTGGCGGCGGCATTGTTCGCACGGGCGTTGCCGAGCCGCAGGATGACGATCCGCTTATCTGGGAAGCCGCCCATATTGTGGTGGAATCGCAGCTGGGCTCCACATCTGGCCTGCAACGCCGCCTCAA
>URNU01000134.1 GCA_900549275.1 uncultured Collinsella sp.
GTAGAGGTGAGTCGGGTCGACGAGAGCCTGGCGCCCATTCCGGGAACCGAGCGCGTTGTTCCGTGCGACACGCTGCTGCTTTCGGTTGGTCTGATTCCCGAGAACGAGCTTTCGGTGGGCGCGGGCGTTGAGCTTGACCCACGCACGCGCGGCGCCGTAGTGGACCAGAGCCTGCAAACGGGCGTGCCGGGCATCTTTGCCTGTGGCAACGTGCTGCACGTGCACGACCTGGCCGACAACGTGACGACCGAGTCCGAGCGTGCCGGCGCGGCTGCGGCGGAATACGCGCTGGGGAGCGGCGCGAACGTCGGGCACGGTACTGCGGACCCGAGCTGCCAGCTCACGGTCTCCCCCGCCGGCATTGCGGGCTACGCGCTGCCGGGACGCATTACGGCTGTGGCACTCACCAAACTCAATTTCCGCGTGCGCCGACCGGTCGACGCCGCCCGCGTGCGCATTCTGGCAGGCGACGAAGAACTGTTTGCAGGTAAGGTCCGCCCGTTTAAACCGAGCGTCATGGAAAGCTTTCCGCTGCCGGCAAAGGCGATTCAGCGCGCACTCGACCTGGGCGTTAGCGAAATTGTCCTGTCCGTCGATCCCATTGAGGAGGCGTAAGGCCATGAGCACAAACGCGATCGAAACGCTGCGGTTCAACTGCACCACCTGCCCATCCGAATGCCTCTTGACCGTGGAGGTGGAGCGTGACGCAGACGACGCCGTGGTAGAGGTGCGCTCCGTGACCGGCAACAGCTGCCCGCGCGGTGATACGTTCGCACATCAGGAGCTCACCTGCCCCATGCGCGTGCTCACCACTACCGTGGCCGTATCCGGCGGCGACGAGGCGCTGCTGCCCGTGCGCACGGCCGAAGCTATCCCGCTGGCGCTCCACGCCCAGGCGATGGACCTCATCCGCGGTCTGGTCATCGACGCCCCCATCCACATGGGCGACGTCGTGCTAGAGAACCTCCTCAACACCAACATCGACCTCATCGCCAGCATGGACATCGACCCAGCCTAAGCAGCTAATTTAGAACGGACCTTCATCAGCGTTTGCAGTTGCGGTGGAATAGTTCCTGTTTTAGGCCATTACCCCGGCAAACAGGAACTATTCCACCGCAACTATCCTTGGGTTCAGTATTTAGCCTGTGTCTACTTTAATGCCATTTCAAAACTATGTCGGATTACGGGGCTGATTCGGAGACCCCCATCCATACCGGCAATTATCGATTTTTGATAAGCTCTCTACCTGCGGTTTTAATTTCGCGATTTTTCCCATGGTCAAGTAATACAGGTCCAGCCCCGTAATCCGCCATAGTTTTGAAAGCAGCCCATTTGGGACGGGACTGTATTGACTACTTTTACCTATCAGCCCGCCCCAAAAAAATCATTTCGCATGTTTGACGCAGCTAAAATAGACCCGTAGCAAATTGACTACCCTGGCATTGGGGATACCATGGTGGCACCCTAGCGAAAGGATGTTTCATGGCACATGTCGATGACCAGCGTGTGGCGCGCGTGCTCGATGCGCTCGAGGCTCAGCACCCCGGCGCGCAGCTGCTCGTAAACGACCCGTGGTCGATTTACTACCTGACCGGCTTTTATGCCGATATGTTCGAGCGTTTTTGCGGTGTACTGCTCGCACGCGATTGCGAGCCCGTGATCTTGGTCAACGCCCTGCATCAGCTGCCCGAGTATGACAATGCCCGCGTCGCCTATCACACCGATACCGACGTCGTGGCCGACGCCATCGCTCGCGAGGTCGATCCGACCAAACCGCTCGGCATCGACACCGTCATGCGCTCCGGCTTTTTGATGCCCCTTATGGATCGTCACGCCGCCAGCGAGTTTTTCCTGGGCGACTTTGCCGTCACCGCCGCGCGCACCCACAAGGACGAAGCCGAGCAGGAGCTGATGCGCGCATCCTCGGTCGCCAACGACGCCGTGATGGCCGACGCCATCAAGCTCGTCCACGAGGGCGTAACGGAGCGCGAAATTGCCGACCAGATGCTCGGTCTGTACCGCAAGCACGGCTGCGAGGGCTTTAGTTTTCCGCCCATCGTGAGCTTTGGCGCCAACGCCGGCAACCCGCACCACGAGCCCGACGACACCGTACTCAAGCGTGGCGACGTGGTACTGTTCGACATTGGCGGACGCCGCCGCAACTACTGCTCGGACATGACGCGCACGTTCTTTTGGGGCGAGCCGGACGAGGAGACGGCGCGCATCTACGACATCGTGCGCCGCGCCAATGAGGCCGCTGAGGCGCTCATCGCACCAGGCGTGCGCATGTGCGACCTGGACCGCGCCGCGCGCGACGTAATTGAGCAAGCGGGCTATGGGCAGTACTTTACGCATCGCCTGGGACACTCGATCGGCCTGCAGGACCACGAGCCGGGCGACGTCTCGCTTGTCAACGAGCAGGTCGTAGAGCCGGGCATGACATTCTCTATCGAGCCGGGCATCTATCTCCCCGGCCACACCGGCGTCCGCATCGAGGACCTGGCCCTGGTCACCGAGTCCGGCGTCGAGATTCTCAACGCCTACCCCCACGACCCAGTCCGCCTAGACTAGCCTGGTCCCCAAGCCCCCAAACTAAGTTGCGGTGGAATAGTTCCTGGATGGGCTGCTAGAGCCCAAAAACAGGAACTATTTCACCGCAACTGATGAGGGGATGGGTTAACGGAGCAAGCCGGCCACTTCGCCGGCTAGGGTGATGGTGCCGGCTGCTACGAAGGGCTCGCCAGCGGCATCGAGGGCAGCGAGGGCGTCGGATACGCTGGGGTACACGCCCGCGAGCTTGTCGGCATCCACCAGGGCAGCAAGCTCCTCTGCCGGCAGGGCGCGATCGGAATCGGTCTGCGTCACAGCCACGCGCGGGAAGGCTGGAATCAGCACGTCGACGATGCCCGCCACGTCCTTGTCTGCTAGCGCGGCGCACAGCAGCGTGGGGCGATTCTCTACGCACGGATCAATCTCGTCCAGCGCGCTCACAAAGTTCTCGCAGCTCTGGGGGTTATGGCAGGCATCGATCAACTTGAGCGGATCGGTTCCCAGCACATCAAAGCGACCCGGCGTGGGGCAGCCCATAAGAGAAGCGTCGAGCGCCTCATGGTCGAGCTCGCGACCCAGATAGCCCTCGCACAGCATAATCGCGCACGCGGCATTCTGCGGCTGATAGGCCGGCTTGACCATGCTCGACGTATAGATCGCACGCGGCGTGGTGCAGCTAAACTCAACCGTGTCGCCCACGTGTGCCGGAAGTTTGGTCGTCGTGTGGCTCACCACGAGCGGCACTACGCCGCACTCACGACAACGGGCATCCATCACACACTGAACACTCGCCTCATGCGTGCCCTCACCCAAAACAACCAAGCGCCCAGGCTTAATTACCGCAGCCTTCTCCCCCGCAATGGCCTCGAGCGTATCGCCAAGGACCTTCGTATGGTCGAGTCCAATGCCCGTAATGGCGACGGCCACGGGATCGGTCGCACTCGTAGCATCCCAGCGTCCGCCCATGCCAACCTCAAGCACGGCCACGTCCACGCAAGCCTCGGCAAACATAGTCAAACCGGCCACGGACAAAAGATCGAAGGGCGTAATAGAACGGAGCTCCTCGCCCGCCGCCTCACGACGTGCGTTGAGACGACGACCCGCCTCATACGCCGCAGAGACACCATGGGCAAAGACCTCGTCTGAGACGACCTTTCCGTCAATCTCCATACGCTCGGGATAGCGCACCAGATGAGGCGACGTAAAGAGTGCCGTCTTAAGGCCCTCACCACGAAGAATGGCAGCCGAGAATCGCGTCGTCGAGGTCTTTCCATTGGTACCGGCTATCTGGACGCAATCATAGAACTCGTCAGGACGACCAAGCTCATCGAGCATCTCGACGACGGTCTCGAGCAGCGGCGTGGAATAACGCGCGATCTTACCCGCATCGGCCGCAAGTGCAACAGCCTCATCAAAAGAAAGCTCCGGAACCTCAAACGGCACCGAATACAACCCAGAACGCTTTGCCATAGCCAAAGTCCCCTCAACATAAAAAGAGGCCCGTAAGCAACAACGAGCCCCTCCCATTCAAAATATCAGCCAAACACCGCTTTGCAGCAGAATCAAGGCCACGACCAAGTGGCCCTACCGGGCAGATGCAGACAACATCGTAAACGAACTAGGAGCGGCCCGATGCTTTGCTCGCCGCAAGTTCCGCACGCAAAGGACAGCACTTAATGTGCTGTCCGTCTTGCGCAGGACTGTCCGCAGCGGAGAGCAAAGCATCGGGACGCGTCCCCAAGTTAGACCTACGAGAAGTCAGCAACCTGAGCAGTCAGCGCCGCCAGGATCTCCTTGAGCTCAGCTGCACGGTCCCTCTTCTTCTGCACCACGGCAGGCG
>URNU01000135.1 GCA_900549275.1 uncultured Collinsella sp.
GTGCGCGATGTGGTGCTGGGCTTCGATAAGCTCGAGGATTACTTTGACAACCCCGCCTGCTTTGGCGCGACCATCGGTCCCGTGGCAAACCGCACCGCGGGTGCCACGATCACCATCGACGGCACGGACTGGCATATGCCGGCCAACGAGGGCGCCAACAACCTGCACAGCGATCTTGAGCACGGCCTGCATAAACGCGTGTGGGACGTTGAGCTCGACGAGGTCCACAATGCCGTGCGCATGACCACCTCGCTTAAGGATGGCGAGCTGGGCCTGCCCGGCAACCGAACCTTTACGGCTGTCTTTACCGTTACGCGCACCGGCGTCTTCCGCATCGAGTATGGTTGCGAGAGCGACCGCGCCACCTACGTGTCCATGACCAACCACACGTACTTTAACCTTGCCGGCCATAACGCCGGCATGGACTGTGAGCACTTCTTTGTTGCTAACGCTGCCCACTACCTGCCCATTAACGAGCAGAACATCCCCACCGGCGAAATTGCTCCGGTCGAGGGAACGCCGTTCGACTTCCGCGAGCTGCGTCCTGTCGCACCCGGCATGGAGGCCGACGATCCGCAGATTAAGCAGGCCCGCGGCTACGATCACTGCCTGTGCATCGATGGCTATCAGTACGGCCGCAATCTGCGCCGCGCCCTGCATGTCGAGGAGATGTGGACCGGCCGCGAGCTGGACTACTACACCACCGCCCCGGGCATGCAGCTCTACACCGGCAACTGGCTGGGCGACGAGCACGCCAAGGACGACGCCAACTATGGTTGGGGTGCCGGCTTTGCCCTCGAGGCAGAGATGTACCCCGACACGCCGCACCAGCCGCTGTTCCCGCAGGGCATCGTGGGCCCGGGTCATCCCTACAGCAATGTGATTGAGTACCACTTTATGAGGCACTAAGCCCACAATGCGACATATCGCACAGCAGCGCCCGCCGGCACCACCGCCGACGGGCGCTTTTTCATCTTTTGGGCTCATTTTCGCTGTGAGTGTATGAGTGACGTATCAAAAGTATGCCCATTTACTACGTTTAGCCCGGGATGCTCGACCATGCACCGGTTTTTGTTAGATTAACGAGCCGTCTACCTGCGGTTTTGTTTTTCCCAAATTCGACATGCTCGACGATAGCCGATCAAACGTAGTAACTGGGCATAGTTTTTGACAGGCGGCATCGCGCGCGTCCCTCGCAAAGGCAAAATGATCCGTTTTCCTCCGTCCCCAAGGGATCAGTTGAACAGATTGCCGATGGGGTCGGGGGCGGAACTGGGGAGATAGCGGATTTCTAGCTCTATGCCAAGCTTTTGCAACTCTTTGAAGGCAGCGATGTCCGTATCGTCTACGGCAACGGCAGTCGTTGCAGAGCGCTTGCCCTCCCCCGCCTGCATATGGCCGATGCTGATCTTGCTTATTGGCACACCGCCCTTAACCAGCGCGAGCGCATCGGAGGGCGAGGCTACCATGATCAGAATCCATTGGCGCGACGTCGCGGTGTGGATGATGTCGATGGTCTTTTGCACCGAGAAGAACCGTGTCCAGACGCCATCGGGCGTGGCCACCCTCATAGGGGCCCACTTGCGAGCGTCCGCCGCGATCTCATCGTTGACGATTAAGACAAGGTTGGAACCCACGGCTTCGTTCCACAGCTCAACGTCTTGCCCATAAATGAAACGGTCATCGATACGCGTGAGAAGGATCTTGGGTTGAGCCATGGCTGCCCCATTCTGTTTGAGACCCATACGAGCGGGACGTCGGCCACCAACTCAACAGCAGGTCAAGCACCAAATGGGTACCGCAGACATCACGCTTCCAATATTAGTGCATTTAAAGTGAGAAAAGCCGTCAGAACCCTTGCGCGGATTTGCGATGTCCCGTATCATAGACAGCCGTTGACGCCTCAGTTGCGTCACCACATGGCCGCCAGCGTAGCTCAGTTGGTAGAGCACCGCTCTCGTAAAGCGGGGGTCACCGGTTCGAGCCCGGTCGCTGGCTCCATTGCACAAGATAGCCGCCTTCGGGCGGCTTTTTTGTTGTCGATTTTGAGTGCATGCGCGCCAACCCACGCATCGCCACGTCATCCGCTTCCTACTCAAAAACAGAAAGCCCCGCCAAACGTGATTTCCCCTGAGGAAACACGCTTGGCGGGGCCGTGGCACAAGCTCCTACAGTTCGGTCACGACAACGCCGTTGTAAACCTCGTCCCAACGGTCCATAACCAAGTGGCCAGTCATGGGATCCATGGCATTGAGCTTGCCGCAAGTGTTGGCGGTACGCAAGACCGTCTCGTCATCCGCGCCAGCAGCAATCGCATGTGCGAAGCCGGCAATGGTCGAATCGCCAGAGCCCGTGGCGTTAACGGCGGGGATATCGGGCGTCTTCGCGCGGAACGCACGGCCATTGTGGAAGCCCACGGAGCCGGCAGCGCCCATGGATACGACGACCCAGGGGATATCGGAGAAACGGGCGTCAGAGGCGAGCGCGGCACGGAGCTCTTCCACATCGTCGGTGGTAAAGCTCGTGCCCAAAAGGCCGTTAATCTCGGTCAGGTTAGGCTTAACCAGCTCGGGCTTGACCTCGGACTTGAGCGCTGCCTCGAGCGAAGCACCCGAGGTATCGAGCAGCACCTTGGCGCCGGCGTTCTCGGCAATGCCCGTGATCTTGGCATAGTAGTCTGCCTCGACACCGCGGGGCAGCGAACCCGAAATGGTGACGACGTCGGCCTTGCCCGCAAGCTCGGTAAACTTGGCGGTAAAGGCATCGAGCTCCTCGGGGGCAATTGTCGGGCCACTCTCGAGCAGCTCGGTCTGGTTACCGGCATGAAGGATGTTAAGGCAGATGCGGGTCTCGCCCTTGATGGGCACAAAATCATTCTTAATGCCATTGGCATCCATGAGCTCGGCCATATAGGCGCCCATATGACCACCAAGCAGGCCGGTTGCCACAACGTCGTCGCCCAGCTGACCAAGGACGCGGGCTACGTTAAGGCCCTTGCCGCCGGCGGTCTTTTCGGGCGTCACACGGTTTACGTCGTCAATGACGAGCTCATCGAGCTGATAGCGCGTATCGACGGACGGGTTCATCGTAACGGTGAGGATCATTTCTAGCTCCTTATCTCGCAGGCTCCTTATGCCTTGCAAAACGAATTGGCTACATGCGACTACAGAATCTCGATCGTGAACGAGCGCACGATGGTTTCTTTGGGCTTGGCGATAAGACAGCCGCGCTTGTGCTCAAGCACGTCGTCCTCATCGGAGCAGGTCGAAAGGCCGCCCCAGGGTTCAACTGCCACAAAATCGCCCTCGGGCTTGCTCCACACAATGAGATACGGAAAGCCCTCGAAGCTCAGGCGGACGCCCTTGTCCTCGCCCTTCTTGGAAAGCGTGACCTGACGGCTCTCGAGCACGTCAAAGATGGTCTCCGCAAAATCGAAGAGCTCATGCGACAGAGGCAGCGTCTTTCCCACCATGGGGTTCTTGGAGCGCCTGTCCACATCAATCAAGCCAGTCGAAGGGACAGCGGTGCAAAGCTCCGCAGCCTCGTCCTTCTCAAAGCGCAGCTCGTAGTCCGTATAGGCCTCGCCCTCATCGAGCGGACACCTAAAGCCGGGGTGTCCACCGATAAAGAACGGCATGTCCTCGGTGCCCTCGTTGGTAACCTCATAGGAAACGCGCACGGCGGCGTCCTCGAGCGTATAGCGGGCGACAAGTTTAAACGGATACGGATAATCGCTCAGCAATGCAGCGTTATCCTCGGATGCCAGGCACATAGCCAGCTCGTTTGTGCTTTGACTCAACAGCTTCCACTCCTGCTTGCGCGCAAAGCCGTGGCGGGCGAGCTTCACATGATGCCCGGCAAACGTCATAGCGTTACCATCGCGCAGGCCTCCGCAAATCGGAAAGCAGACCGGCGCCTGGCCGGACCACACCGCGGGATCACCCTGCCACAGATACTCGCGTCCGTCAGCCTCAATCGAGGTAAACGAGCCGCCAGCCGTGGAAACCTTGATAGAAATCGAATCGTTGGAAAGAGCGTATTCCATTATCCATCCTTTCGGACAACTGCTTTTTTCATGCAAGCGCCCGTCTCAATCCTAGTCAGAGGACAAACCCGCGCGCTCGTCGATGTGTCCGGTATCCCGACCATACAACGGGGTACCATACAAACATTGACGTCATTACAGCTGAAAGGCCTTCTTATGCGAACCATCATCCTTTATGCCTCACGCCACCACGGCAATACGAAAAAGCTCGTGGACGCCATCGTCGAGGCGCACCCCGAAATCGATACTCTCGACGTGAAGTCACTCGGGAAAAACGAGTATCCCGACCTGCACGAATATCATCTGATCGGCGTCGCCACGGGCATCTATTACTCCGAGATC
>URNU01000136.1 GCA_900549275.1 uncultured Collinsella sp.
CAAGCCCGAAGGGAGCTTTTCTATGTTTAAACTGATTGCATCCGATATGGACGGCACACTGCTTGACGAAAACGGCCAGGTGCCTCCCGAGACCTACGAACTGATTCTGGCGCTACACGAGCATGGTGTGCATTTTGCCGCATCGTCAGGTCGTCGCTACGATCGCCTGTGCGAGTTCTTTGCGCCCGTTCGCGACAAGATGGACTTTGTCGCCGCTAACGGTGCCCAGGTCTACGCCGACGGCAAAATGGTAGACCGTGAGGTGTATTCGCATCTGGCGATTCGAAGGCTCGCCCAGGCTGTCGCGACGTTTCCCAATCTGCATCTTGCGCTTTTTGACCGAACCAAGTCCTTCCTGCTCGATGACGAGTGCAAGTTCGTGCGTGAGGTCGATAAGGACCTTCCCAATGCCGAGCGCATTTGGGAGCTGCCCGATCCCAGTGTAAATATCATCAAGGCGAGTATCTTTTGCGATGACGGTGCCGTTATGGACAGCGCTTACGTACTGCAGCGCGAACTTGGTCAGCTCTTTACCTTTGCGCCTTCGGGCAACGCGTGGATCGATGCCATGCAGCCCGGTGTGTCGAAGGCCTCGGGCATCGCGCAGCTCGCGGAGCATTACGGCATTGGGCGCGACGAGGTCATGGCGTTTGGCGACTCGATGAACGACTACGAGATCATTCGCTTTGTCGGCACGGGCTGCGCGATGGAAAATGCACGCCCCGCGCTCAAGGCCGTTGCCGATCGCGTGGTGGGTCGTAACCGCGACCACGCCGTCCAGCAGGAGCTCCGCCGTGTGCTGGAGAGTCTCGCTTAATCCGGCAGATGGGACGTTCCTTTTCTGCCGGCAGTGGGGGACAGTCCTTGCAGCTTTTTGCGAAGACTGTCCCCAACGACTAGTCATTCAAGAACGTCCCCGATGATTGGCCGATGACTAGGCGAGGGCGGCCATGATGGCGCGGGCGACGCCGTCGTGGTCGTTGTCGTATTCGGTGACGGCGTCGGCGGCCTCGCGATCCTCGGGCTCGGCGTTGATCATGGCCATGCCATGGCCCGCTGCCTGCAGCATGGGGATGTCGTTGATGTTGTCGCCGAACGCCCAGGCGTCGGCGAGACGCTCGCCCAGGCGCTCGCATAGCCACGTGAGGGCCGTTCCCTTGGTGGCGCCTGCGCCCATGACCTCGATATTCATGGCGTACGAACGCGTGACCTCAATGCCTCCGAGCGTGTCGAGCTCCGCCGCGATGGCGTCGCGATCGGCCGGGTCGTGCCAGTACATGGCGATGCGTTCGAGTGTCTCGACCTCGTCGATCTTGCTGTCGATATCCATGTCGATCGGTGTTCGTGTGCGCTTGAGCGAGGCTGCGATATGGGGGTCGCCGCCGCAGAATTCGTCCAGGCGCGTGTAGAGCGAGCGGGGGAGGAAGCACCGCCCATCCGCGAAGATATCGAAGGTCACATCGTGGCCGGCGGCGATGCGATGGATGCGATGGGCAATGCCGCAATCGAGCGGACGGCTCAATACGCACGTGGCGCGCGAGGCATCGTTGGGCACATCGTCGTCGAGCTGCCAGACGCTGGCGCCATTGGCGCAGACGGCATAGTGCACGGCGGGATGGGCGAGGATGGGCTCAAAGATGCCCGACAGCGGACGTCCCGTGCAGGGCACAAATTCAATCCCGCGTCGAGCGAGCTCGTCGAGCATCGCCCAGGTGGCATCGCTCATCTGCTTATCGCTCGTCAACAGCGTTCCATCCATATCGGAAAACACAATCATTTGATGCAGCCCTTTCTGCTGGCATAAAAAGCGTGGCCGAGGGCGGTGATGCCCTGGCCACGCTCGGGTTCTATAACGGTCCGCGTCCTAGCGGTCGGCGAGCGGCTTGTACTCCAGCGGCTCAATAACCGGGCGATACGCGGGACGGATGATGCGGTGCGCGCAGAAGAGCTCTTCCATGCGGTGCGCCGACCAGCCGGCCATGCGGGCGACGGCGAACAGCGGCGTAAAGAGCGTCTCGGGCACGCCGAGCATCTTGTAGATAAAGCCTGTGTACAGGTCGATATTGGCGCAGATAGGCTTGGTCATGCCGTGGTCGCGCATCACCTGCGGTGCCAGGCGCTCGATGCGCTCGATCAGAGCGAATTCCTCGCCCAGATCTTTCTTGGCAGCGAGCGAACGTGCGTAGTGGCGGCAGACCTCGGCGCGCGGGTCGCTGAGCGTGTAGACGGCGTGGCCCATGCCGTAGATGAGACCCGTGCCGTCGAAGGCCTGCTTGTCGAGAATCTTGCCCAGGTAGGCTGCGACCTCGTCCTCGTCCTCCCAATTGGAGACATGCGCACGAATGTCCTCGTGCATGGATACGACCTTGGCGTTGGCGCCGCCGTGGCGCGGGCCCTTGAGCGAGCCGATAGCCGCCGCGTAGGCAGAATACGGATCGGTGGCCGAAGACGACAGCACGCGACAGGCGAAGGTGGAGTTGTTACCGCCGCCGTGTTCGGCATGGAGCATGAGCATCACGTCGAGCAGCATTGCCTCATCGTGAGTGAACGCCATGCCGCCGCGTAGGACCTGCAGAATGGTCTCGGCGGTGGAGAGGCCGGGCGTGGGGTGCGGCACGTGCATCTCCGAGCCGTGGCGCTTGGCGACCGATGCCATGTGTGCAAAGGCGGCGATACGGGGCAGACGCGCCAGCATGGAGATGGCGACGTCGATTTCGTGCTCGGGTGTAATGGCGTCGGGCTCGGCGTCGAAGGCGTAGAGCAGCAGCACGGCGCGCTGGAGCACATTCATGATGCTCGACGACACCGTGGTCATGGGGAACTCACGGACGTATTCGTCGCTCAGGTGCCTAAAAGCACCCAGGCGTCCGCAAAAACCGTCAAGCTCTTCCTTGGTGGGCAGAGAGCCCGTGATGAGCAGGTAGGCGACCTCTTCGTAGCCGTAGCGGTTCTCGGCCTGGGCGTTGTTGACCAGATCCTCGATGCTGTAGCCACGAAGCGTGAGTTTGCCCTGATCGGGCACGACCTTACCGTCGACCTTGTTGTAGCCATGCACATCCGAGATGCGGGTAAGACCCGCGACCACGCCCGAGCCGTCGGCATTGCGCAGGCCGCGCTTGACGTTGTGCTCTACGAACAAGCCCTCGTCGTACGGGGCGGTCGGCAGGCCGTGGTAGAGGTTTTCGCTTTCGGGCGAAATCTGACGGCTCGCCTCGTAATCCAGAACCAGGCGGCTCAGGTGATCGTCGAAGCGGTAGTAGATTTTCTTGGCGTCGTAGGCCATGCGCACTCCTCTCCGGTCCGCTTTGGGGCCGCGCGCTTGGACGATATGACGTCAAGCTGCCCCGAGCGGCTTGTTCGCTACAGGCGGTACATAAAGTTAAAGACGTCCTCGCGCTGGATGGACACGTTGACGCCCGAAAGCTCGCCGGCCTCGGCCAGGGCCTTCTGCAACTCGGCGAAGTCGAGCTTGGACTCGGCGGTGTCGGCCAGCATGGTCATGGTAAAGATGTCCTCGATAATGGACTGCGTGATGTCGCGGATGTCGACGTTGGCTTCGCCCAGAACACGGGTGACGCCAGCGACGATGCCGGGGCGGTTCTTGCCAAGGACGGTGATGACGATACGGGAGGACGAGATCTCGGCCATGGGAAACCCTTTCGCGTGTTGGCGGCGCGCGGGGGCGCTCCGCTACGGTACAGTGTTCATCATTGTACCTGTCTGGCGCCAAAAGGGGCACCCTTGCTGCGGCGTTACACGTCTGCAACATGGGTGGAGGTTCGATGGGGTGCGTGCTCGCTGCGGTTGGGCATATCGCATTGCACAAAGACCGTGAACCTTTTGTGGGACACTCGACGCCGTGGTACCATAGCCAAGTTTGTTGTCTTGGTCGGAAACCAAGACGCCTTATGCGCTGATCGGTAACCAGCGCCTGACCAATAAGGAGTCCTACCATGAAGCAGGGTATCCATCCCCAGTATGTCGAGTGCACGGTGACGTGCTCCTGCGGCAACACCTTCAAGACGCACGCTACCGTGTCCGAGATGAAGGTCGAGCTTTGCAACGAGTGCCACCCGTTCTACACCGGCCAGCAGAAGTTCGTCGACACCGGTGGACGCGTCCAGCGCTTCGCCGACAAGTTCGGTGGCGCCGCTGCCGCTCAGCTCAAGAAGGCCGAGGAGGCCAAGGCTGCCAAGGCCGCCAAGGCTGCTGAGGCCGAGGCCGCTCGCAAGGCCGCCGCTGAGGCTAAGGCTGCCGAGAAGGCCAAGCGTGCCGCTAAGTTTGCCGAGGAGGCTGCCAAGCAGGCCGCCGAGGCTCCCGCAGAGGCTCCCGTCGAGGAGGCCGCTGCCGAGGCCGAGACCACCGAGGCTGC
>URNU01000137.1 GCA_900549275.1 uncultured Collinsella sp.
GGCACCTATGTCGAGCACGTCGTGAACCAGGTCAAGGCTGGCCTTGCTGGTCTTGAGATCACCTGCCCCAAGCAGGTCGTCGTCGCCTACGAGCCCATTTGGGCCATTGGCACCGGCAAGACCGCTACCGCCGAGGACGCCCAGGAGGTCTGCGGTGCTATCCGTGAGACCCTCAAGGAGATGTTCGGCGAGGAGCTCGCCAACGGCATCCGCGTTCTCTACGGCGGTTCCGCCAAGCCCGGCAACATCGCCGAGCTCGTCGCCAAGCCCGACGTTGACGGCGCCCTCGTGGGCGGCGCTTCGCTCAAGGCTGCCGACTTTGCCTCTATGGTCGTCAAGGCAGGCGAGTAGGACATATGGCACAGCGTCATCTTCCTGCACTCCTGATTATCATGGACGGCTGCGGCCTGGCTCCGGCTGATGGCGAGAACGCCGTTGCCGCTGCCAAGACGCCCTTCCTTGATAGCCTGTACGAGAAGTACCCCCACACCACACTCGGTGCTTCGGGCGAGGACGTGGGTCTTCCCGACGGCCAGATGGGTAACTCCGAGGTGGGTCACCTCAACATCGGTGCCGGCCGCATCGTGTTTCAGGAGCTTTCGCGCATCAACAACGCCATCAAGGACGGCTCCATCGCCAAGAACGAGGTCTTCGTCAAGGCTATGGACGACGTCAAGGCTGACGGCAAGACTCTCCACCTCATGGGCCTTATGAGCCCTGGCGGTGTTCATTCTCACATGAACCACGTCGAGGCTCTGGTCAAGATGGCTGCCGAGCACGGTGTCAAGACCGTTCGCGTCCACGCCTTTATGGACGGCCGCGACGTCGACCCGCAGTCTGGTGCCGGCTACATGAGCGAGTTCTGCGCCTTCCTGGCTAAGATCTCCGAGGAGACCGGTTGCGACGCTCGCGTTGCTACTGTCTCGGGCCGTTATTGGGCCATGGACCGCGATAACCGTTGGGAGCGCATCCAGCGCGCCTACGACGTCATGGTCAATGCGTCCGATGCCGATACCGACCCCGTTGCCGGTATCAAGGCCTACTACGAGAAGGATCCGCGCGGCGATGAGTTCGTCGAACCCTTCGCTGCCCACAACGAGGGCATCCACGAGGGCGACGCGGCCATCTTCTTCAACTTCCGTCCCGACCGCGCTCGTCAGATGACCCGCGTGTTCACGGACAAGGAGTTCGACGGCTTTGAGCGCGAGCAGATCAAACTTTCGCACTTTGTGACGATGACCGAGTACGATCCGACGTTTGACGTTGAGGTCGCCTTCCCCAAGACGTTCCCCGAGAACGTCCTGGCCGACGTTATCGCCGCCAATGGCCTGAAGCAGCTGCACACCGCCGAGACCGAGAAGTACGCCCACGTGACGTTCTTCCTCAACGGCGGCATCGAGGAGCCCAAGGAGGGCGAGGAGCGCGTGCTCGTCGCTTCCCCCAAGGTTGCTACCTACGATCTGCAGCCCGAGATGAGCGCTCCCGAGGTTACCGAGAAGCTCGTCGCCGCAATCAACGAGGATCGCGCTGATTTCTACATCGTGAACTTCGCGAACTGCGACATGGTTGGTCACACCGGTGTCTTCGACGCTGCCGTTAAGGCCGTTGAGGCTGTTGACGATGCTCTGTCCAAGGTTGTCCCGGCGATTCTCGCCAAGGGCGGCTTTGCGCTGATTACCGCCGACCACGGCAACGCCGATCACATGTTTGACGTCGCTTCCGACGGTTCCAAGCATCCGTTCACGGCTCACACCACCAACCGCGTGCCGTTCATCATCGTTGATGAGAAGGCCAAGCTCACCGGTATCGAGGACGGCCGTCTTTCCGATATCGCTCCGACCATGCTCACCATGGCTGGTATTGAGCCTTCCGCCGAGATGACGGGTCGCGTGCTCGCCACCGAGGCCTAAGAGAAAACTCCAAGCGTTTTCTTGCAGGGGGTTGCCCATATTTGGGCAACCCCTTTTTGGTATTTCTGCCATTTCTACCCCGTCCCCGAGTGGCAGGTAGGGGAGAGCGGGGGATTGTGGTACAGTACTGGAGTTTGAATTGTTCTATTAAGGAGCTTATCTATGGGTCCGTTCCAGATTCTTCTGTTTGTCGTTTGGGCTGTCTCTGCCGTGGCGCTGACGATTCTCGTCCTGATGCATTCCGGTAAGGGTACCGGCGTTTCGGATATGATCGCTAGCTCGCTGTATAACTCCAGCTCTGCCACAGGCGTTATGGAGCAGAACCTCGACCGCCTGACCGTCATCATGGCTGTCGTGTTTGCCGTGTGCGTCGTGCTGTGCATGTTCTTCTTCCCGCAGGGCATCGTGGGCTACTAATCACGAGCCGCATAAGTACTTGTAAAGGGTTCCGCAAGTGTGGGACCCTTTTTTGTTTACATATTTGTAACAGAGTCAAAAATATCACCACATACTGCGCCCAACTAAAGAAATTCTCGACCGTTAACCGGAATTAGCCCCAAATCGTGCATAAAATGCGCTACTGTATTGCAAAACGTTGGTCCGTTGTGCATAACCAGCCATAGCAGCGGGCGGCGTTTTGATGGTTCGGATCGGATTGTCTCGACATATGTCCGACTGAACATTTCTTTGTCCTATCTCATAAGGAGGATGGCATGGCTGATTCTATGTTCCACCAGCCCGTTATGGGTCGTCGCGCCTTTGTTGGCGGCACCCTTGCTGCGAGCTCCATGGCTTTTCTTGCCGCATGTGGCAAGAAGGGCGGCGACGCTTCCGGTTCTGAGTCCGGTTCGAAGCTGAACTTCTACATCAATAACCCGGTCTGCATCGACCCCTACAACGTCCAGGAGGATCAGGGCACTCAGGTTAACTACCAGCTGTTCGACGCTCTGACCTCTTATGACGCCGAGAAGGGCAAGATCGTTCCGCTGGCTTGCGAGTCCTTTGAGGCCAACGACGACGCCACCGAGTTCACCTTCAAGATCAAGAAGGCCAAGTTCCACAACGGTGACGACGTTACCTCCAAGTCCTTCAAGCTCGCTTGGGAGCGTCTGGTCAGCACTAAGTCGGCTGTCGCTAAGGAGTATGGTCCTTCCGAGGTCTCCTATCACCTTTCCATGGTTGAGGGCTATGACGATCTGCTTGCCGGTAACACTACCGAGCTCAGCGGTGTTACTTGCCCCGATGATAAGACCCTCGTCGTCAAGCTGTCTTCCGCTTACGCCGACTTCCCCTTCGTCGCCTCTCACCCGGCTCTGGCGCCGGTTCCCGAGTGCGCCGAGTCCGATGTCAAGAGCTTCTACCTTGCCCCGGTCGGTAACGGCCCGTTCATGATGGACGGCAAGTGGGAGGATGGTCAGGAGATCAACCTCAAGAAGTTCGACGATTACTATGGCGACAAGGCCAAGATCGATGGCATCCACTTCCAGGTCATCAAGGACATGGAGACCGCCTACAAGGAGTTCCAGGCCGGCAACCTTGACATCTGCGACGTTCCCGTTGCTCAGATTGACGCCGCCAAGAAGGATCGCGGCGTGTCCAAGGACGGCTACACCATGGGTGACGGCGAGCGCATGCTGCTCGGTGCCGAGCCTTCCACCTACTACCTGACCTGCAACAACACGGCCGAGCCGTTCAACAACGCCGACCTGCGTAGGGGTATCTCCCTGGCCATTAACCGTGAGGCCATCTGCAAGACCATCTTCAAGGGTACCCGTACCCCCGCCGACGGCATTGTTCCTCCGGGCATTGATGGCTACAAGGAGGGCGCATGGGAGTTCTGCGCCTACGACGTCGACAAGGCTAACGAGTACCTCGACAAGGTTGCTCCCGCCGGTGCCAACGGTGACCGTGGCATTAGCGTGACTCTGTCCTACAACCAGGATGGTGGCCACAAGGAGATCATGGAGTCCATCATCGGTGACCTCGCCAAGGTTGGCGTTACCGCTGTCTCCGATACCCCCGAGTGGTCTGCCCTGCTCGAGCAGTATCAGAACTTCGACTATCAGTTCGGTCGTCTGGGCTGGATTGCCGACTACCCGATCATGGACAACTTCCTGTATCCGCTGTTCCACTCCGACTCCCTCGGTGGCGACAACCGTTCTGGTTACAACAACCCCGAGTTCGACGCCAAGGTCGACGAGGCTCGCACTACGGTTGACGACAAGGAGCGCGTCGCTAAGATGCAGGAGGCCGACGCAATGGTCGCTGCTGACTGCCCGGTCATCCCGGTGATGTTCTACACGCACACCATCGCCGGCTCCGATCGCATCAAGCACCTCTATGTCGATCCGCAGAAGCACGCCGATCTGGGTACCGCTGAGCTCGCCTAAGAGTTTGCAGCTTCCGTGAGGGTCAAGTATTTACGTAGACCTCATGGGAAACATACAGTTCT
>URNU01000138.1 GCA_900549275.1 uncultured Collinsella sp.
TAGTCGCCGCCGCGCACGAGCTTGCCGGCCTTCTCGGCCTCGTCGATCATGTTCTTGGCGACGCGGTCTTTGACGGACCCGGCGGGGTTGAAGTATTCCAGCTTGACGAGCACGCGGGCCTTGAGGTCTTCATCGGCCTCAAAGTGAGTGAGCTCCAGAAGCGGAGTGTGGCCGATAAGCTGATCGATGGACGTGTAAACATTGCTCATGGTGAACCTCCAAAGTGTTCAAATGACTGGATACCGTGTGGTTTTACGGTGTGTGTAACAGCGAAACCCACAAACCTTATAGGTTGTTCGTTTGCTGTTGGCAAGCATAGTAGGCACTAAAGCCTAGTAATGCAATAGGAAATAGAAGATTATTACGAGTCGATTAACCAGCTTGACGGGAATAGGTATTTTCAAAACCAATTTTTCGGCTAGAATTTCTACGAATTAAAAGACCGAAAGGCAGCAATATATATGTTGGTTTCCACAAAGGGCAGATATGCCCTGCGCGTTATGGTTGACCTGGCCGAGCACCAGGCGGCAGGCCGCATTCCCCTCAAAGAGATCGCGGCGCGTCAGGGGATTTCTGAGAAATATCTGGAGAACATTTTGGCTACGCTCGTCCGCGCCAATATGCTCTCGGGCATGCGCGGCAAGGGCGGCGGCTACGTGCTCACGCGCCCGCCCGAGCAGTACACGGTGGGCGAGATCTTGCGCCTGACCGAGGGCAGTCTGGCACCGGTCGCATGCCTGGACGGCGACTGCAAGGGCTGCTCGCGTTCGGACGAGTGTCCTACACTTGGCGTGTGGAAGAACCTGGACAAGCTCATCAACGACTACCTCGACGGTGTGACGCTCGATGCGCTCGTCGCCCCCAACGAGGGCTACGACTACGTCATCTAGCCCCACCTGCCATTTGGGGACGGGGCAGAAATGGTAGATTTTCTTGCCTTCTGAGGCTTGACAAATGACAAGGCCGCCCATCGTTGCGATGGACGGCTTTCTTTTGGCGTGTTGTGGCGGTCCGTATCCGGTTGCTTTAGTTCCTGGCGATGCTGTCGAGAATGCTGCGCATGATGGATACCAGGATACTGCCCATAAAGGCCGATCCAAAGCCGGCAATGGAGATACCCGCTCCCAGCAGATTGACCGACAGGTAGCTGGCCAGCTCGAGCATAAAACTGTTGACTACGAGCTGAAAAATACCAAGCGTGATAATAGTGAGCGGCAGCGAGATGACCGTCAGGAACGGCTTGACGAGCGAATCGACGATGTTGAGGAACAGTCCCACGAAGGCAAAGCAGACCCAGGCGTCGGCCATGCCGAAGGGCTGAATGCCGGGGACGAGAAACGTTGCGATCGCGATGGCGATTGAGGTCAAAAGCCAGTTGAGCAAAAAGCGCATGGTGGGAATCCTTTCTTGCGCATGGCGTGGGGAGGGGCACACACCTTTGCAACTCGGATAGATGTGCGGGCACGGCCCTGTTTGGGCACCCATTGTTTCAGATATTCGTGGAGCTTGCGTGCGCATTCGGTTTCAAAACGGCGTTCGTCCTAAAAAACGTGCCGCTGGCAGAGAGTCTTGTCGCTTTAGTTTGGTGGTGTGCTAAACTGCTACGGGCAAAAGCCACAGGCGTTGCCCTATTGCATATTACGGGTGAACGATGCCCGATGTCAGTATCAACTTCGATGCCTTTTGGCGGGTTTGGCGGTGATCGATGAATATCGAGAACATGTTTGACAAGCCTGATGTCAAGCAGCTGGTCCACGCATTTAGCCTTTTGGACGACGAGAAAGATATCCAAGCGTTTTTGACCGATATCTGCACGCCGCGCGAGATCTGCGATTTATCGCAGCGCCTGCAGGTCGCGCGTTATCTGGACGAGGGCGAGCCCTATGTTGAGGTTCAAGCCCGCACCGGCGCTTCGTCCACCACGGTGAGCCGTGTATCCAAGGCGCTCAACGGCAGAGCCGACGTTTCCGAAGAGACGCGGCAAACCATCAACGCGGTGTTGAAACGGTATGGGTATTCCCGTAAAGCGACAAGCACGAAAAGCCAACGAATTATCGAAATCGTGTTCCAAGATTTCGATAATGTTTGGGCCCTTGAAGTACTCCGTGGCGCCATTCGCGAAGCCAAATTGCATGATTTGAACGTCATCACCACCGAAGGCGGCAATCGCCAGCACCCGGACTCATCCTGGATTGACAACATGCTGCGTCGGCAGACAGATGGCGCCATTCTTGTCTTCTCCAGTCTGACACGTATCGAACGGAACAAACTGCATTCCAGAGGTATTCCCTTCGTCTTGTTCGATCCATTCGGTAATCCAGATCCAGACACGCTGTCGGTGCAAGCGGACAACTGGACCGGAGGCGTAATCGCCACCAGGCATCTGCTCGCACTCGGACATACCCGCATAGGCATCATCACCGGACCGGAGGAGATGATGTGTTCCAAAGCACGTCTGGACGGATATACATCAGCGCTTGCGGAACATGGAATCGAAGCCGATCCCGAACTTATCACCGAAGGCGATTTCACCACTTCCGGCGGTTACGCACAGTCCATCTCCCTGTTGAAACGACCAAATCGTCCGACCGCAATCTTCGCCGGCAGCGATCTGCAAGCCATGGGCGTCTACGAGGCGGCAAGGCAGCTGGGATTACGTATTCCCGAGGATTTGTGCAGACTGCCGCATTCCTTGGCCCGGCGCTGACCACCGTACGGCAGCCGCTCCAAGACATGGCAAGGGCCGCCGTACGCATGCTGGTCGAGGCGCTGTCCACCGACGACGTGATCCAACCGCACATCATCATGCCGACATCGCTAGTGGTACGCAACAGCACACAGCAACTCGAGGGTTAATCAGCGGGGCAAACCTCACAGGCACAACCGGAGGGAGAATACAGCGCTCCTAGCCTTTCGACCCGTTTTTCAACTCGTTCTAAGACGGCCCGTCGGAACACCAGCAGTGAACCATCCTGAAATTCCGTAGAAACTATGCCATGAAGCCGGCCATGCAACCGACGAACCCACCGGCCCATTCGGTGCTGAGGAAACGAGCATCGACACTCAGCAGGACCTGCCCCTGACGCACGAACGTCGCAGAATCAACCAAACCATGCATGCCAGTCACGATGACCGACAAGCGGTTGTCGTCGAAAAGTACCGCCGGACGCACTCCGTCAGCCTGTACGGCAACAGACCCAGCTTGCGAATCGTCTCCATTCACCATCTCGTAGCGCACATCCGCGCCATGCATCGAAAACACCGCGTAATGTGTGGAATTCTGCCGGATCACTAAAGAACCGGACATGGGAATCGGCATGAGCGTCGGCAGTTTCGCTATTCTGCGGTAGCTGACATCACGCTCATCGCGCACCACCACATCGTTCGTCGAGCCATCAGCCACATCCACCAGCGCAGGTTCCACGTCACCGGCGAGCGAGGATTTCACCCTAGGCTCGATGGCGATGCCATCGTCTTCAGTAGTAACCGTGATCTCGTCGGCCAAGCGGCCAAGACCAGCGCAAGTCACTGGCCATCCGGGGTCACCCTCATGCGTATATGATGCACCGTTGCCGTCCAGCTTCCAATCGGCCGGATTATGTTCCCAGGATACCGGAGCGACAAAGCTCTCCCTTCCCAAGTAGCTCAATAATTCGCCGTCATGCTTTCCCCGTGTCTCTCTCACGCCGAGACACACCAGCCACCATCCCAGTTCCGGATGAAGCAACAGGTCCGCATGTCCCACGCATTGCAGCGGTTCCGACAAACCCAGATGTCGGTGGGTGAGAATCGGATTCTTCTTATCCGCATGGAAGGCACGGATTGCGGTGCCAAGATAGCAGCGTTCCCCGTCACGAACCTGCGGAATGCACTCACCCAATTCGGATACTTCCCGTTCGTAAGCTTCGAACGCCCGAAGCAGTCCATGCGGCGCATAGATGAGCATGGCCATTTCGCTATGTTCGAAACTGGTGCCCCCCTCAGCGGTCATCAGATACACATAATCACCCACGCGATAGAGATGCGGCGCCTCAGCCCACACCGATTCCATACCGTATCCGCGCCATATTACCGTCTTGCCCGATCCCGCAGGAAGACCGTCATCGACAAAAGTCCAAGTCTCCGGATTAATGCGTTGGGTCCAGACCTCGGTCTGGCCTTCCCATTGCGGATTGACCGCAGGACGGGTCTGGGTCCAGTACACGTTGCCATCCCCGTCCTCGAATATGTCTGGATCGATGCCTTCAGCGCCCTCAATCCAGAACGGGCCACGCCATGGCCCTTCGATAGAATCCGCTTCAAGGATAAAATTGCCCTCCGCGGCGTGGAACCGCATCAGCTCGCTTTCTGTGCAACCAC
>URNU01000139.1 GCA_900549275.1 uncultured Collinsella sp.
TCGCCTGCTCGGACAGTCCTGACTCGCACGGAGAGCACATTAAGTGCTCTCCGGCTCGTGCGGAACTCGCGATCGACTTCATGTGCCGCCACGCGGCCGGGGCGAACGCGGGTCCAAGATTGTCAAAAAAGCGGTCGGCGCGCAGTGCGCCGACCGCCGATATATGGGGTCTGATATTTTCTACCAGCTAGTTCCTCTTACTCGTCGAGGATATCCTCTGGCATGTCGTTGCCGTCGCCCAGGTCGACTGGGGCCTCTTCGGTGTCGGCTGCGGCCTCGGCGCCTTCGCCTTCGGGTTTTTCCTTGGCTGCCGTCATACGGGCGACAGCGCATACGCGGTCGTTGTCGTCGACGGTCATCATCTTGACACCCTGGGTGGCGCGGCCGGTCTGGCTGATCTCGTCGGTCTTGACGCGAATGACCGTTGCACCTTCCGTCACGATGAACAGCTCGTGCTGCGGGCCCACCGTCTTCATGGCCGCGAGGTTGCCCTTGCGCTCGGTCATTTGGATGGTGTAGACGCCCTGGCCGCCGCGGTTCTGCTCTGGGTAATCCGCAACCGGCGTGCGCTTGCCGTAGCCACGCTCGGTGATGACAAACAGGTCACCGTTGCCGTTGGTAACCTCCATACCCAAAACGCTCACGCCGTCCTTCATGCTAATGCCGCGAACGCCGCTGGTATCGCGTCCCGTGGCGCGAACCTGGTCCTCGGGGAACATAATCGCCTTGCCCGCAGTGGTGGCCAGGATAATCTTGTCGCCCTCGCGCACACGGCGCACGGCGAGCAGCGCGTCGTCGTCCCTCAGGTTAATGGCGATCAGGCCATCACGGCGGCTGCGGTCGTAGGAGCTCATCACGGTCTTCTTGACCATGCCGCTCTTGGTGGCAAACATCAGGTACTCGTCGGCGGGGAACTCGCGGCAGCTGATGACGCTCGCAATCTTCTCGCCTTCCTCAAAGGGCAGCAGGTTGACGATTGCCGTGCCGCGCGCCTGGCGCGTACCCACCGGCAGCTCGTGCACCTTCAGGCGGTAGACCTTGCCCTTGCTCGAGAAGAACAGCACATACTCGTGCGTGGATGCGATAAACATCTCGTCGATGACGTCGTCCTCTTTAAGGTTGACGCCCGACACGCCCTTGCCGCCGCGCTTCTGGGCGCGGTAGGCAGCCACCGGGATGCGCTTCACGTAGCCGGTGTGGGTGATGGTCACGACCATATCCTCGTCGGCGATGAGGTCCTCGACATCCAGATCCTTTTCGACATGGCTGATCTCGGTGCGGCGTTTGTCGCCGAACTTCTTCGAGATCTCACGCATCTCCTCCTTGATGACGCCCAGGATCTTTTCCTCATGCGCCAGCAGGTCCTCGTAGTAGGCGATGGCGCGGCGCAGGCCGTCCAGCTCTTCTTGGATCTTGTCGCGCTCCAGGCCGGTCAGGCGACGCAGCTTCATCTCGAGGATGGCCGTGGTCTGCTCGGGCGTAAAGCCAAAGCGCTCGATCAGGCGGCTGCTTGCCTCGGAGTCGGTCTGCGAGGAGCGGATGATGCTGATGACCTCGTCGATATGGTCGAGAGCCATCAAGTAGCCCTCGAGGATATGGGCGCGCGCCTGGGCCTTCTTAAGGTCAAAGCGGGTGCGGCGGGTGACGACGTCGACCTGGTGGTCGATGTAGTGCTGCAGCATCTCGCGCAGGCTCAGGCATTTGGGAACGCCGTTGACGAGCGCCAGGTTGTTGGCGCCAAAGGTCGTCTGCAGCGAGGTGTACTTATACAGGTTGTTGAGCACGACCTGCGGAATGACGCCCTTCTTGAGCTCGATGACCAGACGGATGCCCTTTTGGTTGGACTCGTCGCGCATGTCCGAGATGCCCTCGATGCGCTTGTCGTTTACGAGCTGGGCGATCTTCTCCTGCAGGGTGCCCTTGTTGACCATGTAGGGGATCTCGGTAAAGACCAGGCGGCTGCGGCCGGTCTTGGTGGATTCCACGTGGGCCTTGGCGCGCACGGTAATGGAGCCGCGGCCGGTCTCGTAGCTCTGCCTAATGCCGGCGCTGCCCATGATGATGGCGCCGGTGGGGAAGTCCGGACCGGGCATGATCTGCATAAGCTCGTCGACGGTGGCATCGGGATTGTCGATCAGGTAGCAGGTGGCCTCGATCGCCTCGGTGAGGTTGTGCGGGGCGATATTGGTGGCCATGCCGACGGCGATGCCCTGGCTACCGTTGACCAGCAGGTTGGGGAAGCGCGCGGGCAGCGCCACGGGCTCGGCGAGCGACTCGTCGTAGTTGGGCTGCCAGTCAACGGTATCCTTTTGCAGGTCGCGTAGCAGCTCCATGGCGGGCTTTGCCAGGCGGCTCTCGGTATAACGCATAGCCGCCGCGCCGTCGCCATCGATGTTGCCGAAGTTACCGTGGCCATCGATGAGCGGCGTGCGCATGGAGAACCACTGCGCCAGACGAACCATGGCCTCGTAGACCGCGGAGTCACCGTGCGGATGGTACTTGCCGATAACCTCGCCGACCGTCCAGGCCGACTTCTTGTGCGGGCGGTTGGGGTAGATGCCGCTCTCGTTCATAGCGTACAGGATGCGGCGGTGCACCGGCTTTAGGCCGTCGCGCACGTCCGGCAGGGCGCGCGCCGTGATGACCGACATCGAGTACTCGATGAACGACTGCTTCATCTCGCGGCCGAACTCCGAAATCTGGAGCTGGCCGCCGTTAATATCCTCGCCAGCCGAGGCGCCACGATCGACCGCGCCGAAGCTCTCCTCGAGCTCGGCGTCGTCATCCTCTTCCTCTTCATCATCGGCGTCGGGGTTATAGGAATCCGGATCGCCGTCCTCGCCCTGCTCAGCGCGGGCGAGCAGGCGCTTCAGATCATCGGGCATGCCGGCGTCACCGGCCTCGTCCATACCCTCGTTGTTGTTGATATCGTCTGCCACGTTACCTCCTCATGGTTTGCGTGGTTCAAATCAGATAATCCCCGTCCCCGTTGCTAGGACGGAGACGGCTTTTCCAGGTGCCGCAGATTCGCTCGAAAGAGGAGGGAAGCGTACTTGGGTACGCGACCGACGATTGAGGGCGAAGGTGCGGTGGCTGGGAAAGCCGCAGGGATTAGGCATCCAAGAATCGTGCGTCGTGGGCGTGCTTTTCAATGTACTCACGGCGATAGCCGACCTCGGAACCCATGAGCTCGCGCACGGCGCGGTCCGCCACCACGGCGTCCTCGATCGACACGCGCTGCAGGATACGGGTCTTGGGGTCCATCGTCGTCGAGGCAAGCTGCTTGGGGTCCATCTCGCCCAGGCCCTTGTAGCGCTGAACGGTATAGCCCTTGCGCTTCTTGGTGATCTTGCCGTCCTTGGCCTTGCCGTCCTCGTCGTTGTCATCGGGGTTCAGGCCCAGACTCTGAATGGTGTCACGCAAAATCTCGTCTTCGGGCTGGCGACCGTTGGGATACACGTAATGGATCTTGTTGCGCACCTTAATACCAAAGATGGGCGGGCAGGCAACATAGACATAGCCGGCATCGATCAGCGGGCGCATGTACTTGTAGAAGAACGTCAGCAGCAGGATGCGGATATGCGCACCGTCGACGTCTGCATCGGTCATGATGATGATCTTGTGGTAGCGCGCCTTGCTGATATCGAAGTCGCCGCCGTCGCCGGCGCTCGTCGTGACGCCGCAGCCGATCGCGGTGATCAGGGATTGGATGGTGTCACTCGAGAACGCGCGGTGGTCGCCCACGCGCTCGACGTTCAAGATCTTGCCGCGCAGGGGCAGAATCGCCTGGATGTCTCGGCGACGGCCGTCCTTGGCCGAACCGCCTGCCGAGTCGCCCTCTACGATAAAGAGCTCGGTCAGCTCGGCATCGCGCACCGAGCAGTCGGCGAGCTTGCCGGGCAGCGACGCCGTCTCGAGCAGGCTCTTGCGGCGGGTCGCCTCACGCGCCTTGCGGGCGGCGTTGCGGGCCTTGCATGCCTGCTGGGCCTTCTTGACGATCTCGCGGGCGGGCTTGGGGTGCTCCTCCAGATAATCGGTCAGTCCATCGGTCACGATCTTGAGCGTGAGCGCGCGCATGTAGGAGCTGCCGAGCTTGGCCTTGGTCTGGCCCTCAAACTGCGGATCGGGCAGTTTAACCGAAATGACGGCCGAAAGGCCCTCGCGCACGTCGTCGCCGCTCAGGTTGGCGTCCTTCTCCTTAAGCAGGTTCTGCTTGCGGGCGTAATCATTGATCACACGGGTGAGAGCGGTGCGGAAACCCTCGAGATGCATGCCGCCTTCGGGGGTGTAGATGTCGTTGGCAAACGACATGACGTTCTCGCCATAGCCGGCATTCCACTGCAGGGACACCTCGAC
>URNU01000140.1 GCA_900549275.1 uncultured Collinsella sp.
TACGTCGTCGACGCCATCGACACCATCTCGGCCAAGCTCACCATTGCCAAATATGCTCAGGACCACGACATTCGTTTGGTTAGCTCCATGGGCGGGGCCAACAAGCTCCATCCCGAGTGCCTCCGCTTTGCCGACATCTTCGATACGGTACGTGACCCCATGAGCCGCATTATGCGCAAAGAATGCAAGAAGCGCGGAATCAAGAGCCTACACGTACTGTTTAGCTGCGAGGAATCGGTTAAGACACAGCCCCGCGACCCTTCCAACATCCACGAGCGCACCGAGCTGGGAACCGCCAGCTTTATGCCACCTATCATGGGCCAGATGATCGCCGGCGAGGTTATCCGCCAGATCAGTGGCCGCGGCACTGAGCGCGTACGCTCCGATGGCCAACGTCTGGACTAGCGGAGCGCGCCGCGATGGAGTTACAGCTTTTTGACGCACACTGCCATCTTGATTTAATGGCTCACCCGAACGCCGTTGCCGATGAGGCGACGGCGCTGGGCTTGGGTCTATTTGATTGCGGCGTCGATCCACGCGACTTCGCTAGCGCAAACGAGCGCGCCCGTCGCCAAACAGGCATCATCGCCGGCGTCGGGCTTCACCCCTGGTGGCTCGCCGACGGCCGCTGCGGTCCTGCCGAAGTCAATCTGCTTTGCGAAGTTGCCACCCAAGAGCGCTACATCGGCGAGGTGGGACTCGACTTTTCCGCTCGTTTTGCCGGAAGTGAGCCGCTACAAATACAGGCATTTGACCGGCTCTGCGATACACTCGTGCAGCATCCTCTTACCGGGCGCGTGATATCAATTCACGCCGTTCGTTCAGCGGGAGCCGTACTGGACGTCCTCGAATCGCATAGACTACTCATCCCAAACCCCGACTCCCCCGCTATCATCTTCCACTGGTTTAGCGGTACTTCGGACGAACTCGCCCGCGTGCGTAATGCGGGCTGTTATTTTTCCGTCAATGAACGCATGCTTACGTCAAAACGTGGACGCGAATATGCCCGACAGATTCCACTCGACCGTCTACTGCTCGAGACCGATGCGCCGGCCGAGTCAAACACAGAAACAAGCGCGCAGTCGCTCATCAGATCGCTCACAAGGACCTCGATGCGCATCGCCACGCTCAAAAACTGCGATGTACAGCACATTGAGTCGGCAGTTTTAGCAAATGCGCACTCTGTTTTTGACCTTCGCTAACCCCTGTGGGTAAAAATGCCAAGGGGCATGCGAATCGCACAACGCAGCCCCTATTGGAAGGCAGTACAATTCGGCAGGATTACACCAATTCGTGCATGAGATCACGGTTGCGTGCATACAATTCGTCAAAGATATGACGGCGCGACGCATATAACTCGTGGGCAGCCATATCGGGCACGATTGTTTGCGCAACGCCAAGGACTTGGGCGAGCTCATCCCATGATGCATAGGCGCCACCTGCGAGAGCTGCCATGATGGCATCGCCGAAGCATGCGCCCACCGTAACCTTGGCAACCGAGACCTCGCGCCCGCATACGTCGGCGATGGCCTGCATCCAAACTGGATTCTTGGTTCCACCTCCGACAAGCATAATGCGCCCAATTGGCAGCCCATGCTCTCGCTCGATAATGTCGACATGGGATGCAACGGTATACGCGACGCCTTCCAAGGCGGCGCGAACCATATGGGCTCGCGTATGCCTTCCGGTCAGGCCAAAGAAGACGCCACGCGCCTCGGGATCGTTGAGCGGAGTACGCTCCCCCGCAAAGTACGGCAGACACAGGAGCCCATCGGCACCCGGCGCCACATCGGCGGCATCATGCGCCATAACCGAATATGCATCGGGGCCACCGTGGCCCTCGGCCTCTACGGCGTCGCGATACAGCTCTTGGCGCAGCCACGATGTGAGTGCGCCCGCCGTATTGGTCCCCGCGCAGATCCCGTAAGTTCCGGGAATGATAAACGTCCCCGGCCACAGGCGGGCATCATCGATCATATGATCAGCTAGGTAGATGAAATACGCCGTACTCCCCAACTGAACCATCATATCGCCGGGACGGAATACACCCGTCGAAATGGCCTCGGCACCAGAGTCGCCCGTTCCCACTAAGACAGGTGTCCCTGCCGCGAGCCCCGTCGCCTCAGCCGCACGCCGCGTAATCACCCCGGCAATATCGGTAGCCGACATTACCTCAGCCATCTGGTCAGGCCGGCAGAAACGAGCACATTCCCGAGCATCAACCTTCCAGGTGTAGCGGTCGTATAGGGGAAGAAAATCCTCCGCCAAATAACGGTCCACCGTAAAACGCCCCGTCAACTTTGCGCACAGAAACGATGACGCCGTCAGGAACTTCGCGGCACGTTCGTGCACCTCGGGCATATTCTCCTTAAACCACAAGATCTTGGGAGCAATATCTGACGAACAGGGATCATGCCCGAAAAGCTCGCGTGCGCGATCTGACCCATATTCGGAAAGAAGCTCGTCAATCTGCGGCTTCGAACGTGCATCGACTCCATACAAAATCGCGGGCGCCAGCGCGTTGCACTCGGTATCGACCGGCACACAGTCGCAACCCAATGCGGAAAGGCCCACGCATCCGATCTGTGCCGCGTTAACCCCCGATCGCGCCACCAGCTCGCGCGACAAGCGGCAAAAATCGCCCCACCAAACTGCCTCCGCATCATGTTGGTACCATCCGTCACACGGGTTGTCCGTCTCGTGTCCACAAGAGGCTTGGCAAACGATGTTGCATCGATCATCGATTAAAACGCCTTTAGAGGCGCTTGTCCCAATATCAATACCCAGATAGAACGCCATGAGCGCCTACTCCCCTCGCGCCGTACGAGCGGCAGCCATAAAACGAGCTACCCGCTCAACATCAACCGGGGCATCCAGCTTTCCGTCGCGCTTTAAGCACGTGCCGACAAACGCGCCATCGTAGTGAGCAAATACGTCAGCCACGGTATTTTCGCGACAACCGGTGCCACATACCACAGGCACTTCGCCAACACGCTCGCGGACTTCATCGGCAAGCTCGCCCGAAGCGCCACGACCGGCAGCCGAACCGCCGATGACCATTGCATCCGGAAGGCAATTAAAGAGAAGTGAATCGGCAATGTCCGCAGTCGTGCGGTCGTTGAGATAAACCTCCCCCTCGCTCGTGATGAAGTGAAAAAGCTTGAGGTCGTCCAAGCGCAGCGCCGCCTTGCGACGCATGGTGTGAGCGAAATCTCGGTTAATCAGCCCGAGATCACCGGCCCAGGCACCGCAAAAATTGCAGCGCGTGAACTGCGCGTCGACGGCAGCGCACAGCTCGATTGTGGCATCACCGTCGTAAATAGCCTCAGCTCCCCAAGGAGTCGACAGATCATGGGACAGAGCCCCGATAACATAGCCCATCGATGCAAGGGTTGAGGGAGAAACGTGCTGCTCATAGGGCATCGAGAGCTCATTGGTAATCAAAATGCCATCGACACCGCCCTGCTGCAACGCCTCGAGATCGCGCTTGGCGGCTTCCACGACCTGCGACACGCTTCCACCCGGGTAATACAGCGGATCGCCCGGCAGAGGACGCAGGTGCAGCATTCCGATAACCGGCTTTTCGGTCTTGAACATCGAGGTTAGAAACGACATAACGTGCTCCTTCATAGGGTTATCGCAGGGACGTTACTCCCCAAGCACCTCGACGTACACTCTTCGCTTCTGCGGACCGTCAAACTCCGCAAGATAGATGTTCTGGGCACCTCCGCACACGATGTGGCCATCTTGGACGGGAAAGAAGCAGCTGTTTCCACAAATCATGCTCTTGATATGCCCACAGGAGTTGTTGCCGGTGGCTCCATAGCTCGGCAGGAAGTGCGCATGCGCGTAGGGGGCATCGAGCGGGGCGATGCGATCAAGCGTCTCCATAAGATCCGTCTCCACGCAGGGCAGCCCCTCGTTTACCACGATCCCGCAGGTCGTATGCGACAGAATAATCGCCGCCAAGCCATTGGTCACCGAGCTGCGTTCGATGGCAGCGTGCACGTCCTCGGTAATATCGATGAACTGGTCCGGAGCAGTCGATAGATAGCTCAATGTCTCGAGCGTCACCATGTTCACTCATCCCCTTCAAGAAAACGCAGGGCATTACCCCAGTAGAGCCTTTCTCGCGCATCATCGCGCATGGACACGGTATCGAGCGCCCGCTTGAGTTTGAACGCACGGAAGCGCGGTGTATTGCTGGCGAACATCACTTGATGCGATAGCGCGCGCTCATACCACAGCGGCCCCATATCGACCGTGAAAAGACGTTGCATCATCTCCTCGGGCGAATCGATGTAAGTGATAGAGGTGTCCGTGTAGCAGTTGGGATACTTGAGCAGCATCGC
>URNU01000141.1 GCA_900549275.1 uncultured Collinsella sp.
GAGTACCCTTGCTGTTACTCTGCCTTGCCCACAGAGTTGAGGTTGGTCATGCGGATCTTAACCAGCTCGGTGATCTCGCGCATGCCCTCCTTGGCCGGCTTCTTGGGATCGAAGCAGGCGGGGTTCTCGGCCATGTAGGCCATGAAGCCCTTGGTGTAGGCCTGACGCAGCTCGGTGGCGTAGTTGACCTTGCAGATGCCGTTCTTCACAGCCTCGGCAACCTGCTCATCGGGCACACCAGAGGTGCCGTGCAGAACCAGCGGCACGTCGACGGCGTCGCGGATGGCCTTGACCACGGACTGCTCGATGTGCGGATCGCTCGTGTACACGCCGTGGCTGGTGCCAACGCCAATGGCCAGCGAGGTGCAGCCGGTGCGCTCGACGAACTCCTTGGCCTCAGCAGGATCGGTGTAGGGGCTCTCGCCCTCAACCGCGGGACCGTCGTCCTCCTTGCCGCCAACCTTACCGAGCTCAGCCTCGACGGGCACGCCCATAGCGCGACCAGCGTCGGCGACGGACTTGGTCAGGGCGATGTTGTCCTCGAAGGACTCGTGCGAGCCGTCGATCATGACAGAGGTGTAGCCCGTGCGGAAAGCCTGCATGCAGCGGTCATAGCCATCGCCGTGATCGAGGTGCAGAGCGACGGGCACGGAAGCGCGCTCGGCGGCAGCCTTGACCATGCCGTAGAAGTAGTCCAGACCAGCGGTCTTAATGGTGCCCGGGGTGGTCTGCATGATGACGGGGGACTTGGTCTCCTCGGCAGCGGCCAGAACGGCCATAACAAACTCGAGGTTCTCGACGTTGAACGCGCCGACGGCGTAGTGGCCGGCCTGAGCGTCCTTGAGCATCTTTTCGGTGGTAACAAGTGCCATGAGCGTTTGCTCCTCTCCCTCGCCCGCATCTGGACATCGGGCGTAGTTGTTCACAAGGCGTTTTACCTTGCGTTTTACTGCGCCCATTGTATGAAATTCAGCGTCTTTGCACGTGCGAGATATTGAGCCATGCAGGTCAATACCGTCGTTTTTGAAAAGTAAACGGAAGGAATTGGAGCCGAGTGGGCGTGTTCGATATTGAATTTTGTGCGTTCAGCGTCTTTCTTTTATAGAAAAGATAAGTAATCGAAAGGTATTTTCTTACTCAAAAAGAAAATGAACGAAAATAGAGTCAACACAATTCCTGCAAATTTAGCTGAGAATGGAGCAGACATGGCCCAAGCTACCAACCGTGCTTTTGCCGACGAACGCCGTACCGCCATCATGGAAATGCTCGAGCATAATGCCTCGGTACAGGTAGCAGAAATCGCCCAAACCTTTGGCGTGTCCTCCGTCACCGCCCGCGCCGACCTGGACGCGCTCGCCGAAGCAGGCAAGTTGCGCCGCACGCATGGTGGCGCCGTGTCGCTCCATAAACGCCTGACCGTCTCCACGCAGGATCGCCGCATCAATGTCAACGTCGCCGCCAAGCAGGCCATCGCACAAAGCGCCATCGAGCTCGTCAATGACGGCGACACGCTGCTCGTCGACTCGGGCACCACGGCGCTCGAGTTTGTCCGGCTCCTCGATCAGCGCAACGGCATCACCGTTATCACGGCCGACATTACCATCGCCGATTATATCGACGAGAGCATGCCCTCGGTCGATGTCGTCATGCTGGGCGGGGCACTGCGCAAAGGTCATCGCTATCTGTACGGCCCACTTACCATGCAGGCGCTCCAAATGGTCCACGCCGACCTTGCCGTCATGTGCCCTGGCGCTTTTGTTCCCGGCTGCGGCTTTACGACCGACTTTCCGCAGATGGCAGAGACCAAGGCCGCCATGATTGGAGCCGCCCGCAAAAGCGTGGTGCTTATGGATGCCAGCAAGGTCGACGGGCGCGGCATGTATCGTTTTGCGCAGCTTGCCGACGTAAACGCCATCGTCATGGACAACGACCTCAACGACATCGTCGAATCTTCCCTCCTCGAAATCTCGGACCGCGCAAGCCCCGACCTCATCATCGCCGTCGCCTAATACCACCACAAAGGGGACGGTGCACCTTCGTGATGGTTTCAACCAAAACGTCGATAGAAACGAGGCAATTGGACCTCGAAACAAAAACCGCCACAAAGGTGTCAGTCCCCTTTGTGGCGGAAAAATCAGGCGTCGCATAGGGATAGGCCCCTATGCGACGCCTTCATGGCTGGATTGCGGCTACAGGATGCTTTCAATAGTGTCTAGGATACTTTCGGCATTCTGTGTGGCGTAATCCTCGGTGGTGATAACGCGAACGTTTTTGGCACCGGCTTCCTCAAAAGCCTCTTTGGCAAAGCCGACCTGCGGCCCCAGCAAAACGGCATCGGCGTCACTGATATGATCGGCGGCGGTGGAAATCGGCGATGCTTCGATCTCGATCTCGAGACCACGAGTCTCGGCGACGGCCTTAATCTTTGCGACCAGCAGGCTGGTGGTCACACCGGTGTTGCAACAGACGAGGACCTTTTTCATAAGGAAACCCTGCCTCTCTCTTTAATCTTGTCCGCAAGACAAGACGGCTATCAACTTGAAATACGAGCATAGCAACCGAGTCATGCGCCACACTCGTCAATCCCAAATAACTACAGGCTGCACCCCACGCCTTTAAAAAAGGGGGGGGCCGGAGGATGACAGCCGGCTCCCCTTTTATATCACGCGGAGATGCGAAGATCGCTATTTCTTCTGGACGTACTTGAGGCAGTCGAGCGTAACGGCGACGAGAATGATCAGGCCGGAGAACACGAACTGCAGGTTGGTATCAATACCCAGAATGGTCAGTGCATAGGTAAGAGCGGTGAAGATCAACACGCCGACGGTGACGCCAGAAATCTTGCCGATACCGCCGGTGAAGGAAACGCCACCAACAACGCACGCGGCGATAGCGTCCATCTCCCAGCCCTGGCCGTAAGCAGCGGAGCCAGAACCGACCATGCGGATGCACTCGAGCCAAGAACCAAAGCCGTACAAGATACCAGCGAGGATGAAGGCGCCGATGGAAACAGCGAAGACGTTGATACCAGAGACGGAAGCAGCCTCGGGGTTGCCGCCGACAGCGAACATGTTCTTACCGAAGGTGGTCTTGTTCCAAATGAACCACACGACCACGATAGCAGCGATGGCCCACAGGATAATCGACGGGAAGCCGCCAATACGCGGAGTGACCATGGCAGGAATCAGAGGATTAATCGAACCGAAGGACACGCCCTTGGTGGCATAGGTGACAAGGCCAAAGATGATGAGCATGTTGGCCATCGTCGAGATGAACCAGTGCATCTTAAACTTAGCGGTAAAGAAGCCAGCAATGGCAGAGAATGCGGTGCACAGGACAACGCAGACAACAAGTGCCAGGATAATCTGGCCAACGAGAGGCATGGTCGAGAAGTCGAAGGCGATACCAAAGACCGTACCGGTGTTTGGACCGGCGTGCATGATGATGGTAGACGCCACCATACTCATACCGACCATACGGCCAATCGACAGGTCGGTACCAGTCTGGAGAATCAGACCGGCGACGCCAAGTGCCAAGAACATACGGGGCGAAGCCTGCTGGAAAATGTTCAGCACGTTCTGAGTCGTGAGCAGCTGCGTGCCCTTAACAACCGGCGTGATAGCGCACAGGGCGATGAAAACCAGCGCAATGGCGATATACAGACCGTTGTTGAGCAAAAACGTACGCGTATTGAACGTGTACTTGTAGTTCTCCCAGCGCTGAGCCATATTCTCGGCAAAGGTGAACTTGCCGATGCGCAGCAAGTCGATCAGGTGGTAACGATAGGCGAAGGCCTCGTGCTCGCGATCCTTTATCTGCTGCAGCTCCTGCTGATAGGTCACCTTAGCGTCGAACTGCTTGTTCTTATAGACGTACTTCTCTTCTTTAATCTCAGCCTGGTCGGTGATGCCGGCAATACCCTCCTGGTGCTCCTTCTCGAGCTGGGCAAGCTGCTTTTGGTAGGCAGCCTTGGCAGCCTCGCGCTCAGCAGCGCAGCTGGCCTTGACGGGAGCAAGGTACTCAACCTCATAGTGGGCCTTCAGATAGTTCTCGGCGTCGGCAATAAGCTTGTCAATCTGGCCCTTGTTCTGGGCCTCGACCTTCTTAGCCTGCTCCATCTGAGCCTTAAAGCCATCGATGGCCTCATCGCGCTCTGCTTTGGTAAGCACGCGATCACTCTTGGCGGCATCAATGTTGCTCTGCAGCTCGACGACACGCGTGGTACCGTCGGCGCGCAGGGCGTCGACCTTCTTCTGAATCTCGTTTACATAGCTGTCGATCGGCTGGAGAAGCTTCGTCTCCTCATCGACCGACA
>URNU01000142.1 GCA_900549275.1 uncultured Collinsella sp.
GGGCGTTAAACATTGAAGGACTTTTATTGTGATCAACGTCGTTATTTTGGCAGCCGGTCTCGGCAAGCGCATGCACTCTTCTTTACCGAAGGTGCTGCAGCCCTTGGCGGGGCGTCCCATGATTTCCCATGTGCTTTCCGCGGTGCAGACCGTGAAGGACGTCGCTAAGACCGTGGTGGTCGTGGGGCACAAGGCCGAAGAAGTTAAGGCCGCTTTGGCCGGGTTTGACAACGTCGAATACGCGCTGCAGGAACCTCAGTTGGGAACCGGGCACGCGCTGCAGCAGGCCTTGCCCCTCCTGGATCCTGCGGCGGAAACGACGCTCGTGCTGTTGGGCGACGTGCCGTTGATTCAGCCCGAAACCATTGAACGCCTGCGGGATGCCGCGGGCGACGGCATGGCGCTTTTGACGACGGTGCTCCGCAATCCTACGGGGTACGGCCGGATTCTGCGTCAACGGGGCCGCATCGTTGCCATCGTGGAGCAGAAGGATGCCACGGAAGGGCAAAAGCAGATTCGTGAAGTTAATACGGGCATCATGCTTTTTCCGACGGCGCGTCTTTCGGGGTGGCTTTCTGAATTGAAACCCGCGAACGCCCAGGCCGAGTACTACCTCACGGACGTGATCGGTCTTGCGGTGCGTGACGGCGTGCGCATTAATTCCGCACGGCCGCGACGCAGTTTTGAAGTCGAAGGCGTGAATTCGAAGACGCAGTTGGCTCGTTTGGAAGGTATTTGGCAGGATCATCAGGCGGAACAGCTGACGGACGCGGGTGTTACCGTGATCGATCCGTCGCGTCTGGATATCCGCGGAAAACTTACCTGCGGCGAAGATGTCGTGATCGACGTGGGTTGCGTGTTTGAAGGCAACGTGGTGTTGGGCGACCGCGTGAAGGTCGGCCCCTACTGCGTCATCCGCAATTCGGAAATCGGTGCGGGAACCGTGGTGGAAGCCTTTACGCATATGGACGGCGCCAAAGTGGGCAACGACAATAAGGTGGGGCCGTATGCGCGACTGCGTCCGGGGATGGAATCCGCGGACAAAGTGCATCTCGGCAACTTTGTGGAAGTCAAAAAGAGCACGATCGGCGAGGGGAGCAAAGTGAATCACCTCTCCTACATCGGCGACACGGAAATGGGGAGCGGCGTCAATGTCGGTGCCGGTACCATCACCTGCAATTACGACGGCGTGAATAAGTTCAAGACTGTGATCGGCAACGACGTTTTCATCGGTTCGGACACGCAGCTGATTGCCCCGGTGACGGTCGGCGACGGTGCGACACTCGGGGCCGGTACGACGCTCGCAAAAGATGCGCCCGCCGGAAAACTCACGTTGTCGCGCGCTCCGATGAAGACCGTGGAAGGCTGGGTGCGTCCGAAGGATCGCGCCTAAAGGGCGGCTTCGTCTCGTTTTGATTTTCGAGACAAGACGACTGCGGGTTGTCTTGTCTCCCAAAGGACACAACTATGTGCGGAATTGTGGCCGGCGTCAGCCGGAAAAAAGTCATGCCGATCCTTCTTGAAGGCTTGCGGCGTTTGGAATACCGCGGCTACGACAGCTGCGGCGTGGCAGTCATTGAGGGCGGAGCGATCCGCCGTGCGCGTTCCGTGAAGCGCGTACAGGAATTGGCGGAGCAGGTTGAAGCCGAAAAGTTGGACAGCACGGTGGGGATCGCCCACACGCGCTGGGCGACGCACGGCGGCCCCGTGGTCTGCAATGCGCACCCGCATATTGCGGGCGGTCGGATTGCTTTGGTGCATAACGGCATTATTGAAAACTACGCTGAAATCCGTGAGGAATTGCTGTCTGCCGGTGTGACGTTTGAAAGTCAGACGGATACGGAAGTGCTGGCGCATCTTGTGAACCATTACTACGAGGGAAACCTTCTGGCGGCGGTGGAGAGGGCGTTAAACCGCGTGCGCGGTGCCTACGGGATTGCCGTGATGGCCCTGGATGAACCGGGACGGATCGTTGCGGCGCGACTGGGCTCTCCGATGGTGGTGGGGTTGGCTGATGAAGGCAACTTTATTGCGAGCGACGCGATGGCCTTGGTGGCAGCCTCGGCGTCGCGCACGTCGAACGCCAGTGTCACCACCTCGGCGCCCATAGCCTCCAGCGTGGTCTTGATTTCCTCCAGCCTGTCGGCTCTGCGCCCTGTGATTATCAGATTGTATCCGCCTGCCGCAAACTTTCTTGCGCAGGCTTCGCCGATGCCACTTGTGGCACCGGTGATGAGAGCTGTCTTCTTCATTGTCATTGCCATTTGGGTTATGTTTTCCTCTGTGTCGCTATTGTTCCTCTGCCCGTTTGCCCGGCTCATAGTCTACGAAGTCGTAAGCCTGAGCGTGACGCTCGTCTTTGTCGTGGTGCTCGCGCCAGGTCTCGTGCCATCCGCTGTAGTCGGGGAAGAAGGCGTCGGCAGCCTCTGGCGTGTCGTCGACCTCGGTGAGGCAGAGCCGCTGAGCCCAGTCGAGTGCCTGGGCATAGATGCTGGCTCCACCTATTATATATATATCCTCGTCGTCGCCACAGTGGGCGAGAGCCTCGTCTATCGAGGCATAGGTGTCGCAGCCCGCAAACTCGGTGGCGGTGCGGCTCAGCACGATGTTGCGGCGGTTGGGCAGCGCGCCCTTGGGCAGCGACTCAAAGGTGTGGCGCCCCATGATGATGGTGTGCCCCGTGGTGAGCGCCTTAAACCGTTTCAGGTCGTTGGGCAGCCAGTATATTAGTTTGTTGTCAATGCCTATGGCGCGGTTGCGTGCCACGGCGGCTATGATATTGATGCGCATGTTTTCAGCGAGTGGTTATACCGACACCTGCGCGGCTATGTGTGGCCACGGGTCATAGTCGGTGAGTTGGAAATCTTCGTATTTGAAGTCAAAGAGACTCTTCACGTCGGGGTTCAGGTTCATCTTGGGCAGCGGTCGCGGTGTGCGTGTGAGCTGCAGACGGGCTTGCTCTATGTGGTTCAGATAGAGATGCGTGTCGCCGGTGGTGTGGATGAAGTCGCCGGCACGCAGTCCGGTCACCTGCGCCATCATCTGGAGCAGCAGCGCATACGAGGCGATGTTGAACGGCACACCCAGGAAGGTGTCGGCAGAGCGCTGGTAGAGCTGCAGACTCAGTCGGTCGTCAGCCACATAGAACTGGAAGAGGCAGTGACAGGGTGGGAGCGCCATCTCGTCGACCTCGGCGGGGTTCCAGGCCGACACAATCATGCGGCGCGAGTCGGGGTGAGTCTTCAGCGTGTCTATCACCTGCTGTATCTGGTCTATGGTGCCGCCGTTGTAGTCGGGCCACGAGCGCCATTGGTGGCCGTACACGGGGCCTAACTCTCCGTCTTCGTCGGCCCATTCGTTCCAAATCCTTACACCATGTTCCTGAAGATAGCGCACGTTGGTGTCGCCGCGCAGGAACCACAGCAGTTCATAGATGATAGACTTGAGGTGCAGCTTCTTGGTGGTAAGAAGCGGGAAACCCTCTTCGAGATTGAACCGCATCTGATGGCCGAAGACACTCTTGGTGCCCGTACCTGTACGGTCGGTCTTGGTGGCTCCTTCGGTAAGGATGCGGTCAAGCAGATTGAGATATTGTTTCATATATTGAGTATTGTCGGTATTTGTTCGGGCAGATGGGTGCTCTTGATACGCCATTCTTGGGGATAGAGGTTGTTGGCGCGGTTGCCCAGGTTCTTGGCAAACCCTAAGGGTATGCCGTGGTAGGTGATGAGCACGATGCCGCGCGGCGTGGCGGCGTCGAGCGTTATCGCTTCTTTGCGCAGATAGGCTATGGCTTGCCCGTATCCGACCTCTGCCAGTGCAAAGGCCGAGCGGTTGAGCGCGGTCGAGAGTGCCAGCGACTGGTGGGGCACCACATCCTTGCCCTTGACGGTGCCCAAGGTGATGCCGGCGTGCAGCAGATGCAGCGACTTCTCGGCGGCGCGATACTGTGCGAGCCACCATGTGGGGATGGCGCTCAGCGTGTCGCCCCTCTCGCAGAGGGTGAAGTGGTCGCTGTCGTTTATCCACGCCCCCACGTCGGTGCGCGGTCGCGTCTTGGCGGGCTTGCCGCTGTCCTTGGCGCGACGCTCAGCCAGCACGGTGTCGTCGCTCTTGCGCAGCACAGCCATGCACAGCCCTTCGCTGCGCGAGCGGCCGGGGATGAAGCGATACAGACTGTCTTCGCCCTTGAGCGCACCGGTGATGTTCCATTCCTCGCTGATGTCGATGTCCAGCACATCGGCTCCCAGTCCGTGTATCCATGCGATGTTGTCCTCGTTTTCCTGCTCGTTGAACGTGCAGG
>URNU01000143.1 GCA_900549275.1 uncultured Collinsella sp.
TGGGGCACGAGTGATGATCCGCTGCAGGACAAGCATAACTACGTAGTCCATGCCGAGGCCAACGCCGTGCTCAACTATCGCGGCTCGCTCAAAGACCTCGAGGGTTCCACGGTCTACGTCACGCTGTTCCCGTGCCACGATTGCGCCAAGATCCTGGCGCAGGTGGGCGTGGGCGAGGTCGTCTACCTGGACAATAAGTACGCCGATACCGACGACGGCCGCATCAGCCGTCGCATTCTCGACTCCTGCGGCATTAGCTACCGCCAGGTTATCGTCGATGTCCAGATTGGTACCGGGGGACAAACTCGGTAGTAGCGGCAACGTGTGCTAGCGCCGGCCGCCGGCAAAAGCAGCTAAAAGCCCCGTTCCAAATTGACTGCTCGTGAAAGTCGTGTCCGCGCGCATGGACGGCTCGTGAGCGGGTACACGGCTGTAGTAACATAGCTCTGTCCGCGGGCGCGCCCGCGTTATTGTGAGAAAGGAGCCCCTGTGGCTGTTAACGAAGAGCTGCTTAAGAAGGTTCTTGAGGAGATCCGCCCCAACCTGCAGGCCGACGGCGGCGATATGGAGTATGTGGGTGTCGACGACGAGGGCGTCGTCAAGCTGGAACTGCAGGGCGCCTGCGCCGGCTGCCCTATGAGTGCACTGACCCTGTCCATGGGTATCGAGCGTATCCTCAAGGAGCATGTGCCCGGCGTTACGCGTGTCGAGCAGGTCAATGCCTCCGGCGAGGCCGAGGACCTGTACGACGAGTACGCGCCGTTTTAAGATGCGAAAGCTGCGGACGGTGCGCTCCGCATAGACGTTACGCCCAAATATGCGGCTGCGAGCGTAAGGCCCGTGGCCGCATTTGTATGTAGAGAGTAGGAGGGTCGACATGCTCAACGATTTCTACCATATGCTTGATCCCGTCGCGATTTCGGCGGGGCCCATCACCATCTACTGGTACGGCTTGGCCTATGTGGTCGGAGCTCTGCTCACGGCGGTCGTCATGTATCGCACGCAGCGTCGCTGGGGTTTCGATATTACGGTCGACGACCTGACGAGCGTCGTGGTCGGTGTGGTCTTTGGCCTTATCATTGGCGCCCGCCTGTTCTACGTCATCTTTTACGGCGACGGCTACTACTGGGCACATCCGCTCGAGATCTTTGCCACCAACGAAGGCGGCATGAGTTTCCATGGCGGCTTGGTGGGCGGCATCATCGGCGGCGTGCTCGTGTGCCGTATGTACAAGCTCGATGCCTGGACTTTGGCAGACCTTGCGGTCATCGGTGCTCCGTTGGCCCTGTGCCTGGGGCGCTGCGCCAACTTTGTCAACGGCGAGCTGTGGGGCAAGCCGACCGATCTGCCCTGGGGCGTGATCTTCGGCGGCACCGCGGGCGATATGCCGCGCCATCCATCCCAACTCTACGAGGCATTTCTCGAGGGCATCGTGCTCTTCTGCATTCTGCAGGTGCTCAGCCGCAAAAAACCGCTGCTGCCCCAGGGCACGTTTATGGGCGTCTTTGTGATGGGCTATGGCATTGTCCGCTTCCTCGTTGAGTTTGTGCGCGTGCCCGATGCCCAGCTGGGCTATCTGCTGGGCGGCGTCATCACCATGGGTCAGCTGTTGAGTCTGCCACTCGTGATTGCGGGCCTGGCGCTCATCATCTTTGCCCTCCGCCGCAACCGTCCCCAGCGCATCTACCTCGACGCCTAGCCGCCACATACCACCACAAAGGGGACAGGCACCTTTGTGGTGGTTTTGCCGGGCAACGATGACAGAACCGTAACGTTTCCCCAGATAAAACCTGCCAAAATAAACCTGTCCCTTTTTGGCAGGTTTCTAGAAAGGCTATTCGGACTGTGAAGGATCCCGACCTCTCCGCAACGGCTGCGCGCGACGCTGCCCGCATCGTTTGGTTTAAGCGCTATCCCGCCAAGCAGACGCTCGTCGCATTTTTGCTCGCCCTGCTGGCGACCACGGCGTTTTCCATCGATCCCGCTCCGGTGTCGAGCAACGCAGTCCTGGCGATCGATCCCAAGGCGACGGGCACGCTCTATGTGTGCTACGAGGTACTTCTCTCGTTTGCCGGCCATACCGACGCAGTGATGCTGCTCGCACTTGCCTGTTTGCTTACGCTGCCGTTTCGCTATGTGTTCTTTGGCCGCGGTGACGCTTGGCGCCCGTCGGTCGTGCTGCCATCGCTGTTCTTTGCCGTTTGCATGGTGTTTGGCCGTAGCTACGACCTTACCGATTCGGCCGAGATTGTGCTGGGCGACAAAGCGCGCGTTATCTGCGCCTGGATTGGCGGCGCGGGCTGGATGCTTCTGGCGATTGTGGCCTTCTATCTGGCTTTTGAGTTTTTGGATTGGTTGAGCTCTCGCCGCATTCCGTTTTCGGAGGCACATTTTGGCCGCGTGTGGCGTGCGGCCCACGCCGTGCTCTCGGTCCATCCTTTTGTCGGGCCGTTTCTTGTGCTCATGATTGTCTGGGCGCCCACGCTTATCGCCTCGCTGCCCGGCCTCTTTATGGGAGATACGGGCGCGCAGATCCGCCAATGGTTCAACTACCCCAACGGCACGAGCGATTACCTACGCCTGCTTAACCCCAACGTGCTGCTCAACGGCCATCATCCGGTGGTGCACACGGCCATCATCGGCTCGTGTGTGCAACTGGGGCTTTCGCTATTCAACAGCGCCAATGCGGGGCTTGCCATCTACACCTGTGCCCAATTTGTCATCACGGCCGCCTGCATGGCCTATTCCGTATCGTCGCTGCGCAAGCTGGGCGTGAGCCTGCCGGTCCGCGGCGTCATTTTGCTGTTCTTTGCGTTTATGCCGATGTTCTCCAACTACGCGGCGCTGCTGACCAAAGACGTACTTTTCGCCGATGCGTTTTTGGTGCTGCTCGTTCCGACCGTCAAGCTCGTGGCGTGTGGCCTGCCCCGTCGCGATGCCAATGCCGAGCGCGCGGGCGAACAGGCGCCTGTGCTCTTTGCGCGCCACGACTGGCTGTTGCTCGTGCTGGGTGCCATGGGTTCCACGTTTTTGCGCAATGGCGGCCTGGTCTTTCCGTTGGCGGCCTGCGTGATTGCGGCGGCGTTTTGCGCCTGGGACGCGCATGTGGCCCGTCGCGTGGCCAAACAGTCTGGCGTCACGCCCTCGTACGCCACGTCGCGCTTCCGCTGGGTCGGCGTGCTCGCAGTGCTTGCGCTCTGCCTTGTCTCCAACATGTATTTCACCAAGGTATTTATGCCGGCACACGATATCACGCCGGGCTCCAAGCGCGAGATCCTCTCGATTCCGTTTCAACAGACGGCACGCTTCGTCCAAAAGCACGACGGCCTTAATTCGGGCGTTAACCCCAAGGTCAAAGACGATGGCACGATTGAGGAAGCTCCCTGCGACGGCTTGGTGACCGATGAGGAGCGCGCTGTGATCGATCGGGTGCTTAAGTACGAGAACCTGGGCCGTCGCTACAACCCCGACAAATCGGATGCCGTCAAAAACTGTTTCAATGAGTATGCCTCGCAGGAGGACATTAAGGCCTATTTTGAGGTGTGGGCCCAGATGTTCAAAAAGGACCCCGAGTGCTATATCTCGGCGCTCGTCAATAACTACTACGGGTACTTCTATCCGAGTACGCGCGATGCCTGGGTCTACAGCACGGCGCGCAGTGCCGAGATCATGGCGAAGCCCGATAACCTCAAGTACTTTGACTTCCATCCGGTCGATAGCAAGGCCGTGCGTTGGTGCGACCACCTGATTAACCTGTACCGTGTGGCGGTGCAGCGCATCCCGTTTATCTCGCTCACCATGAGCTCGGCCACCTACGTTTGGATCATGATCGTCGTGGTGGTCTACCTGTTGCGCCGCCATTCGTGGCGCGCGCTGGCCATCTGGATACCGCTGCTGGGCGTGCTCGCCGTGTGCCTGATCGGTCCATGTAACGGATCGACCTACATGCGCTACCTGTACCCAGTCATTGCATGCATGCCCTTCGCCATCGGTGCCACGATCACCCGCAGCGACCTCCTCTGGGCCTAGCCCAAGATTGGCATATCGGGGACAGGTTGCTTTGCGCCAAGGGCTTGCATCATCACGACGCCTTCATTTTGGGGTTTATCTCGCAGGCCAGTAGGTATATCATAACGACGTTTGTTTATATTGCCCGAGCATTCACGCTGGGCTTTAGGTCGAAACCGATAGGAGACACGTATGTCCGGACACTCTAAGTGGGCCACAACCAAGCATCGT
>URNU01000144.1 GCA_900549275.1 uncultured Collinsella sp.
TCATTGCCCAGCTTCTGCAGCAGCGCAACTTCGGCGGCGGGATCTTCGGACTTAAATACGGCGGAGCCGGCTACGAGTACGTTGGCACCGGCCTTGACGACTTCGGCAATGTTCTTGGAAGAAATGCCGCCGTCGACCTCGATGAGGGGCGACACGCCGTGGCGCTCGCACATGGCCTTGAGCTCGTTGAGCTTATGCAGAGTGCCCGGGATAAAGCTCTGGCCTCCAAAGCCGGGGTTCACGCTCATGAGCAGCACCATGTCGACAACGTCGATGATGCTCTCGAGCACGCAGACAGGCGTGGCGGGGTTGAGCACCACGCCGGCTTTGACGCCGCGCTGCTGCAGGTGCGTGAGCGTGCGGTGCAGGTGCGTGGAGGCCTCGTAGTGCACGGTGATCATATCGGCGCCGGCGTCGGCATACCAATCGACCGTCTCGTCGGGGTTCGACACCATGAGGTGCGCGTCGACCGGCACGTCGGTGGAGCGCTTGACGGCCTTGAGGATATCAACTCCAAAGGTGAGGTTGCCGGTAAAGTGACCGTCCATCACGTCGAAGTGCACAAAGTCGGCACCGGCGATCTTGTCGAGGTCGCCCTTGAGGTTGGCCATATCAGCCGAAAGGATGGACGGAGCGATTTTAATGGAACCCATGGTAGTAGCCTTTCTGCACTAGTCGGTGAGTCCGTAGAACTCTTGCGATGGGATGCGGTCGGTGAGAATTTCGAGCGCCCTATCCAAAGTAACACCGTTGTAGAGCGTTTGCTCCACGGCAAAGGTGAGCGGAATGTCTACGCCCAGTGAACGGGCGAGCTCGCTGACGCTGCGGGCCGCGACGGCGCCCTCGACCACCATGTGCGTGCGCGCCTGGAACTCTTCGAGCGACACGCCGTGTGCAAATTCGTAGCCAAAGGTGCGGTTGCGCGAATGCTCCGAGGTGCAGGTGGCGATGAGGTCGCCCATGCCGGCAAGACCCATGCAGGTCATGGCCTGGCCGCCGCGGGCGTGCACCAGGCGGCTGATCTCGGCCAAGCCGCGCGTCATGATAAGGGCAAGCGTGTTGTCGCCCGCGCCGGAGCCGGCGGAAATGCCGCACACGATGGCGATGACGTTTTTCATGGCGCCGCAAACCTCGACGCCGGTCATGTCCTGCGACAGGTAGATGCGGAAGGCCGTGGATAGGAGTAGGTCCTTAAAGGTCTCCCCTACCTGCGGGTCTTCGCTGGCGATGACGGCGGCAGAAAGTCCGCCGCGGCAGATCTCCTCGGCATGGTTGGGGCCGGAGAGCGCCGCCACGCGTGCCTCGTTGCCGATCTCGCTTGAAATGACCTCGCTCATGAGCAGACCAGACTCGGACTCAATGCCCTTGGTGAGGCAGAGCACCGGGGCGTCGGCGGCGATTAAGGGTGCTGCCTGATGACATACGCTGCGCAGGTGCGTGGAGGGCACGGCAAAGATAATGGCGTCGGCGCCGTCGAGCGCCTGCGCCAGGTCCGTCGTGGCGACGACGTTGCCGGGCAGCTCGTAGTCCACCAGATACCGGGGATTGCGGTGCTCGCCATTGATGCCGGCGGCCGTCTGCTCGCTATGGGCCCACATGGTCACGCGCTCGGCTCGCGCGGCAGCAAGGCCGGAGACGGCGGTTCCCCAGGAGCCGGAGCCAATCAGCGTAACATTCATGACTCGCTCCTACTTATCGTCGGGCTCGGTGACGCGCTTGGTAAACGAGAGCTTGGACTCCTTACCCGTCATGAGCTTTTTGATGTTCGCACGATGGGCCCACACCACGGTGATGCCGATCAGCGCCATACAAAACTTAAGTCCCAGGCTGCTGTACGGAAAGACCGCGCAAGCGGCGATGGGAAGGCCGATGGCAGCGGCAAGCGAGCCCACCGATACAAACTTGGTGATGGCGACGGCCACGATAAACATGCCCAGCAGCGAAAGTCCGATGGGCCAGTACCAGGCGAGGATGACGCCCAGACCGACCGCGATGCCCTTGCCGCCGTGGAAGTTGAGGTACGGCGAGAAGATGTGGCCCCACACTGCTGCCAGGCAGATGACGCCGAGCATCCAATCGCCAGGGGCTCCGGGCGCCATGATATTCGGCGGAAAACCATAGCCTAGATCGGCGATAAGCGGACGCGCGATAATGACGCAGATGGCGCCCTTCAGGCAGTCGAGCAGCAGCGTGAGCGCGGCCACCTTGGGGCCGGCCACGCGCAGGGCGTTGGTGGTGCCGATGTTGCCGGAGCCTGCTTTGCGAATGTCCGTGTGGTTGAACACACGGCCCAGGATCAGGCCAAACGGAATCGCTCCGATAAAGAACGAGACCACGGCGCAGATGGCGGTCAGCAGAATCGGATTATGCATCCTTTTGCTCCTTCTTCCTAAAGAAGAGTCGAATGGGCGTGCCAGAAAAATCGAAGGTCGAGCGCATGCGGTTCTCGACGTAGCGCTGGTAGGTGTCGTTGACCAGGTCGCTGTGGTTTACGAAGAACGTGAACGTCGGCGGGTTGACGCCCGTCTGGGTCACGTAGTGCATGCGCAGGCGGCGCTTGCCGTCCACCACGGTATGACCGAACTCGCGCAGGTCGGTGAGGAACGTGTTGAGGCGCGAGGTGCTGATCTTTTGCGAACGCGTCTTCTCGGCGGCGTCGACCATCGCCCAGATCTTCTCGACACTGCGGCCGGTCAGGGCTGAGATGCGCAGGTACTGGGCCCAGGGAGCCATAACGCCCAGACGGCGGTCGACGGTCTCCATGCAGGCCTCGCGCTTGCGGTCGTCGTCGAGCAGATCCCACTTGTTGAGCAGCACCACGATGGCGCAGCCGCGCTCGATGGCCAAGCCCATGACCTTCTGGTCCTGCTCGGTAACGCCCACGGAGGCGTCGACGACGAGCAGCGCCACGTCGGCGCGGTCGATGGCGCGCAGGCCGCGGACCATGGAGTAGTACTCGATGTTTTCGTACACGGTGCTCTTCTTGCGAATGCCCGCGGTGTCGACCATGCGGTAGTGCTTGCCGTCGCGCTCGACGACGGTGTCGATGGCATCGCGCGTGGTGCCGGCGATGTTGGACACGATGGAGCGGTCGGCGCCCAGGATGCGGTTGAACAGCGAGGACTTACCGGCGTTGGGGCGGCCGATGATGGCCACGTTCAGCGCATCGGGAAACTCGTCGGCGACCTCGTCCTCCTCCTCGGGCAACAGGGCCACGATGTCGTCGAGCAGGTCGCCCGTGCCATGGCCGTGCAGGGCCGAGAGCGGCGTGGGCTCACCGATGCCGAGCGAATAGAACTCCCAGATGTTGTCATTCTCGCGATCGGGGTTGTCGAGCTTGTTCACCAGCAGAAAGACCGGCTTGTCGCAGCGCTTGAGCATGCGAGCGACCGACTCGTCCTCCTCGGTGACGCCGGTGCGGCCGTCGACCACAAACAGGATGACGGCGGCTTCCTCGGCGGCGGCGAGGGCTTGGTCGCGGATGGACGTGGCAAAGACGTCGTCGCTCTTGAGCGGCTCGATGCCGCCCGTGTCGACGATGGTGAACTCGCGGCCGTTCCAATCGGCCGTGTGATACGAGCGATCGCGCGTGACGCCGCGGGACTCATGGACGATGGCGTCCGAGGTCTGGGCCAGGCGGTTGACGAGCGTGGACTTGCCCACGTTGGGGCGTCCGACGACGGCGACGATAGGTTTCATCTGCTCTCCTTTAATGGGTAGGGTCAGTGGGAATAGTTGAATTGGCGGGCGTTATGCCAAGGATGTGCTCCAGGGTATCGAGCAGCTCATGCGGCATGGTCGACACCACATGAACCTCGGCGCCGCGACCGGTAAGGCTTGCGAGTAATTCGTCACGATGATACTCGTCAAGGGTCATACCGTCGGCGTTGAACATGAGCTTAGGCACAAAGAGCATAACCCCCGACAGGTCCTGCGGCAGTTGCTCCAAGATGTCGCAGGCGACGATGAGGCCGGTTACGTCCACGTTGCCGCCAAAGTAACGGTTTTTGATGGCCGTGACGGTACCGGCAAGGCCCTGCGGCGATTCCACAAAACGCGCCACCGTTTCGCGCGCGCTGGCGCCCGAGAGGCACAGCAGGTGCTGGCCACGGGCGGCGATTGCCTCGCGGACGCGGCGCAGGCGCTCGGCATCGTTGGCGAGCACGTTGTCGGTCTCGTCCAGATAGGAGCGGATCATGCCGATGCCGTCGTAGTACTGCGGGTAGCCGTCGT
>URNU01000145.1 GCA_900549275.1 uncultured Collinsella sp.
ACAGTCCTGCGCAAGACGGAAAGCACATTAAGTGCTTTCCTTTGCGTGCGGAACTCGCGACAAACTTAACCCGCGCCAGCCGGCCCCGGAGACCCTCCCTGCCGTCACTGTGTTCAACCAGTTTTGCGGGCGTGCGCCGCTGCGCGGCTAGCCCGCGTGCTCCTCGGCGGGGTTGGTCTGATGGATCTTGTTGAAGCTCGGCCTTTGGCTCAAATGGAAACGGGGGACGCATCTGCATCCCCCCGTTTTGTTGCGGTTAGTCCAAGTCAATAAACTTGGTGCTTATGATCTTGCCGTCTTTTACGAGCATTCTGGCCATGGTGGGGCCTCGGGTGCCTCTGGGGTAGCTGGCGCTGCCTGGGTTGAGGACCAAGCAGCGGCCCACTTGGGCTTCTTTAGTTACGTGGGTGTGACCGTTGATGGCTACGTCTACGGATCCAACCGGGAGGTCTTCGCGGTAGTGGGCTACGGCGAACTTGAGTCCTTCGTAGGTAAAGAGTGCCAAGCGGTCCACATCGGGGCCGTAGTCGCGGTAGTAATCGTTATTACCCAGCACCGCTCGCACGGGGGCGATGGTGTGCAGGTGTTCGTAGTCCATCTCCGATGTAAGGTCGCCGGCATGGATAATCAGATCCGCACCCTTAAGCTCGTCCAGGAGCGCAGGCGAAAGATAGCCGTGGGTGTCCGAGATAATGTCGATACGCTTGGCGCTTGCACTGTTCATGGAATCCCTTCCGCAAAACGATTTGGTGCATTCATGCAAAAAGCCCCACGGCTCCGCAGACGATTTTGGTCTACAGGGCTGCGGGGCCAGTGTACTAGAGGCTCAGGGCCTTTTTGAGCGGTACGACGCGACGGCGCGAAACCGGCACGCGTTCGTCGACGCCCGTAATGCCCAGCTGGATGGCGCCCGAGGGCACCGTCTCGACGTCGGTGACACATGCCAAGTTGACGATATAGCGGCGGTGAACGCGGAAGAAGCCAAAGTCGCAGAGCTTGGCCTCGAACTGTGCCAGCGAGGTCGTCGACAAAAAGCGGTCATCGACCGTATAAATACAGGAGTAATCGTCCTTGGCCATGATAAAGCGAATGTCGTCCACGGGGATGAGGACCTTGCGGCCGCCCTTTTCCACCGGGATGCGCTCGATGGTCACCTTGCTGTCCGTGACAGGCTTGGCGCGTTGCATAACCTTATCGATCGCTCGATCCAAGCGAGCCTCCTCGACCGGCTTCATCAGATAGTCGACGGCATCCACATCAAACGCCTCGACCGCATGATCGCTGTACGCGGTTACAAATACGATCGCCGGCGGATTCTTGAGCTTATGCAGTGCCTCGGCAAGTTGCAGACCCGAAGCGCCGGGCATCGAAATATCGAGGAACACGACATCGACGCGGCTCTCCATGAGCATCTCGATGGCGGAGCGAACGCTCGACGCTTCTGTGATCGTGCCGATCTTGCCCGTCTGCTCGAGCAAGAAGCGAAGTTCCGAACGGGCCGGGGCCTCGTCATCCACAATCATCGCACGCAGCATAGGGATAAAACCTTTCGTCAACTAACTACGTCGGGCATCCGCCAACCGGCGTTAAACCCGTAACCTATTATTTTACTCTTGAATGTCGAAGATGCTCTCCGACAAATCGAGATGCAGGAGCACTTTAGTGCCCTTGCCCGGCGCCGATTCGACGCGCGTATAGGAGTGCGGTCCATAAAAGCGATGGATACGCTCCGAAATATTGTGCATGGCCACACCGGCGCCGCCACCCTGTGGGGAGTTGGCGTCGGGACGGGCGGAGCGTTCGTCAAACAGTCTGGCAGCGGTGCCTTCATCCATACCCACGCCGTTATCGGCGACCGCAATTAAAATCGCATCTTCGCCATCCCTGTGAACCGACACATCGATCATCAGTGCATCGTCGTCGCCCATACCATGGCGCACGGCATTCTCGACGATTGGCTGGATTACAAATGCCGGCACCAGCGTGTCCTCGACGTCCTCGGACACGTCGAAGGTCGCCAGCACGCGATCCTCGCCAAAGCGCGCCTTCTCAAACGTCAGGTAGCGCTTGGTCTGCGCGACCTCGCGCGACACGGGAATGAGCGAGCCCGAATTGTCGAGCGTGGCGCGATAGAACGAGGAGAACTCGCGCAGCAGCTCGCGGGCGCGCAGCGGATCGGTACGCGTAAACGACGCGATGGTGTTGAGCGTGTTGAACAGAAAATGCGGGTTGATCTGCGCCTGCAGGGCACGCACCTCGGCACGGGCCGTGAGCTCCTTTTGCACCTCGAGCTCGTGGATGGCGAGCTGCGTGGACAGGATCTCGGCAAAACCCGAGGCAAGCGCGTACTGAGTGCGGTCGACGGCACGCGGGGTCTTGTAGTAGAACTTGAGCGTGCCGACGGTGCGATCGCCCACCTTGATAGGAGCGATGATACCGGCGGGAACATGGTTGTGCGAGCCATCCGAGCCCACCACGTCCACCACACGGTTGAACGACTGGACGATACCGTGCTCGATGACGTAGCGCGTGGCAAGTGTGTGGATGGGCGAATCGGGCAGCAGCTTTTCCTCAAACTCGCCCGCGCAGGCCAGCACGTTGCTCTCGTCGGTGATGGCAACCGTCATGGCACGCGTCTCGGGCAAAATGCGCTGGCACACCAGACGCGCCGACTCCTGCGTCAGGCCGCCTTTGATGTCCTCGAGCATGGCAGAGGCCACCGAGAGCGTCTCTTCGGTGTACTGTGAACGCACCGAATCGGGATTGAGCGTCAAATAGATAAAAATGCACAGAAAGATGCACAGCAGTGCGCAGGCGACCACAGTCGCGATCGGCTCAATCCCGGTCGCCAGGGCAAAAATAAAGTACACCAGCACGCAAATGGCACAGACAACGGCGATCACGCGAAAGATTGATATTGAGTTATCGCGCTGGGCGCGGCGGTCGATCATTCAGTCCCCTCCAGGATACTGGTCAGTTGTGCGTCGCGCCAGAGCCCGTCCATAATCTTGGGCCAGAAGCTCTGAAAACGCAGGTAGCTTGCGGCGTTTTGGCGCGCGTAGGTCTTGGCCTCGTCAATACCGTGACGCCAAATGCGCAGGTACCCCTCGTGCTCGCGGGTAAACACACTGCGGACCATGGCGGTTTTGCGCACGCGGTCGTCGAGCTCGCGCGAAATCCACGGGCCCGGATAGGGCATGAGCGACGCAGGCGTAACGGGAACGAGCTCCTGCTGGTGCGCGGCAAATGTCAGCTTGGCACGCTCGTAGTACCAACGGTACACATCCTGCATAAAGCGCGGCGAGCGCTTCTCGGACTCGGGCGGCAGGTGACGAACGGTCCACTCGTTGTCAAACCACACGTCGTAGCCAAACATGCGCATGTTAAAGAGGTAGTCCAGGTCCTCACCTCGGGTGATAAACGGGTCAAACGCCACACGGGTAAAGGCGCGGGCATGAAGCGCCACAAGGCCGCCGCACACATAATTTGAACGCGAGATACGGGTGCCCGAAAGCGCCTTTTTCATCCAACGATTAAACTCGATGCGTTTGGTCCACCAACGATGGCAAATGCCTACCTTGTCTATGGGCGCCAACGGCGATCCGTCTCGATCGTAAAAGTAACCGCTCTTAACCAAAATCGGCAGGCCCTGACGCGTCTGCTGGCCCAGCGCATAGGTCGCGCGCTTCATAAAGTCGGCATCGATAACGGTCTCGTCGTCATCCAAAAAGACAACGGCATCGTGACCGAGCACCGCAGCGCAGGCAAGCCCCATATTGCGGATGGCGCCGTATCCGCGCAGGCTCACGCACTCGCCCGAGCCCTTGGGAGCAATCTGCGCCACACGATCGGCGATATGCGATGCCTGGGTGTTGGTAACTACGGTGACTTTGAGCGTAGGGTGCGCGTCGACGATTTCGCGCACGCGCTTCGACACATCAGCCGTGGCCGAGATGGGACAGACCACCAAAAGGATAATCCTCGGAATGTCGCGCACCTGCTCGAGCGAAGCAAGACAGCGGTCGAGTTCGGGGTTGGCGTCGTTGAGCTTCGTCGAGTGGTCATAGACGCCGGGAGCGTTTGCACGGGCATCATCGCCCGCCCAGTATGTTGGAATCACAACCGTGGCGTTCATGCCTTCCCTCCCTGCAACACAAAAACGGGGCGCCGCCAAACACAGGCGACGCCCCGCGACCTAGCTGATTCCATCATACCCA
>URNU01000146.1 GCA_900549275.1 uncultured Collinsella sp.
ACTATCACCTCGGTTGTCTGCACGGTGGCGGCGCTCGCTCCGGTGGTGCCGACGTTTACCGTGATCCTGGTGGGCATCATGGTCGTCTACATCGCGTTTGTCTGGCTTATGTATAAGCGCATCATGCCGCTTTCGGCCGCGACGTCCGCCGCGCAGAACAAGCTGTCGGGTGTGCTGTCCGACGCGGTCACGAACATCCTGGCCGTCAAGACCTGTGGGCGCGAGGACTTTGAGCGCGACCTGTTCGATGCCGCCGACCGCGCCGCGCGCGACGCCGAGACGGTTTCGATGCACGCCATGATGCAGCGCAACTTTACGACCTCGGGCCTTATCGTCATCACCATGGCCGTGGTGAGTGTGTTCGTCGCGGGAGGCAACGCGTGGTTTGACATCTCTGCCGGCGCGCTCGTCATGATTTTTACCTATACGTACAACCTCACCATGCGTCTGAACTACGTAAGCTCCATGATGCAGCGCATCAACCGCGCGCTCGGTGATGCGGCCGAGATGACGCGCGTGCTGGAGGAGCCGCGTCTGGTGGCAGACGACGAGAACGCTCCCGAGCTTAAAGTGACCGAAGGTGCGATTGATTTTGAGCACCTGAGCTTTGCATACCGTGACGCCGCGGCGGGCGAGAACGTGTTCGACGACCTGACGCTTCACGTGGCGGCGGGCCAGCGCGTGGGCCTGGTGGGTAAATCGGGCTCGGGCAAGACGACGCTCACCAAACTGTTGCTGCGCCTGGACGACGTACAGGGCGGCCGCGTGCTCGTGGACGGCCAAGACGTCTCGCGCTGCACGCAGCAGAGCCTGCGCCGCCAGGTTGCCTACGTGCCGCAGGAGGCGCTGCTGTTCCATCGCTCCATTCGCGAGAATATCGCCTACGGCCGCCCCGACGCCACCGACGAGCAGATCCGAGAGGCCGCGCGCCTGGCAAATGCCCTGGAGTTTATCGACCGCCTGCCCAACGGCTTTGACACCATGGTGGGCGAGCGCGGCGTCAAGCTCTCGGGCGGCCAACGCCAGCGCGTGGCCATCGCCCGCGCTATCCTGACCGACGCGCCGATTTTGGTGCTCGACGAGGCGACGTCTGCCCTGGATAGCGAGTCCGAGGCGCTGGTGCAGGAGGCGCTCGAGAACCTTATGCGCGGCCGCACCTCCATTGTGGTGGCACATCGCCTGTCCACCGTGGCGGCGCTCGACCGCATCGTGGTGCTGGCGGACGGCGAGATTGTCGAGGACGGTACGCATGCGCAGCTTGTCGAGGCGGGCGGCGAGTACGCAAGCCTGTGGGGCCGCCAGACCGGCGCATTTTTGGAGGCGTAAAGACCCCATACGTGGGACAATCGTGCCAATAGGTTTGTTATGCCGCCGAGCCGAGGAGTCGTTATGCCACGCGAGACCAATGCCGCCAAACGCGAGCGCGCCGTTGAGGTGTGCGAGCGCCTTAACCGTCGCTATGGCCCGGTCGAGTGCTTTTTGGACCATGAGAATCCCTTTAGGCTGCTCATCGCGGTGCTACTCTCGGCGCAGACGACCGACGCGCAGGTCAACAAAGTGACGCCGAAGCTGTTTTCCCAGTGGCCCACGCCCGAGGCCATGGCGGGGGCGAGCGTGGCCGATGTGGCCGATACCATTAAGTCGCTTGGCTTTTATAAGAGTAAGGCCAAACACGCCGTGGAGGCCGCGCAGATGATCGTCGCCGATTACGGTGGCGAGGTGCCGGCCGACATGAAGGAGCTCGTCAAACTGCCGGGTGTGGGGCGTAAAACGGCGAACATCGTGCTCAACGTGGGGTTTGGCATTGTCGAGGGCATCGCGGTCGATACACACGTCAACCGCATCGCGCACCGCCTGATGCTGAGCCCCAAGACGCATGCCAAGGAGCCGCTCAAGACCGAGCAAGATCTGCTCAAGATTTTGCCGCACGAGTATTGGGAGTCGGTCAACCACCAGTGGATCACCTTTGGCCGCGAGATCTGCGACGCCCGCAAGCCTAAGTGCGACGAGTGTCCGCTGGCGGATTTGTGCCCCAGCGTGCGCGTGGCGGGGTAGGGCGGAACGCATTTTCGTCTGGCGTTTTTTGCGGGGCTGGGTTTGCCCTTGAGCCGGAGTCCTCTCCATGCGTTACCATGACAGACAATGTATTTGACGTACGACCCGCCGAGCTTGCCCCGGCGGGCTTTTGGCGTTGCAATGCCGGAGGAACAGCATGCTCATTCACCGTATAGCCGCGCAGCTTTACACTGCCGAGGCCTTGCAGACCGTCGAGGCCGGACTCGATGCTGGCGAGGACGTGACGCTGGCTGTGTCGCAGTCGGGCCGCACGCTTATGGCAGCCGCCCAGTTTGCGCGCCGTCCGCGCCCGACGGTCTATATCGTGAGCGGCGAGGATGCGGCCGATCGCGCCGCGCGTAGCCTTGCCGCCTACGTGGGCCTAGCGCACGTGTGCCGTTTTCCCGAGCGCAAGGACTATCCGTGGCGCGAACAGGCGCCCGACGACGCCGTGGTGGCGCAGCGCTGCGAGGCTCTGGGGCGCATCGTGCGCGGGGACAACTGCATCATGGTTGCCTCGGCCCGCGCGCTGCTGCGCTGCGTGCCGCCGGTCGAGAGCCGCTACTGGGAGTCCACTACTTTTGCGGTGGGCGAGGAGATTCCTTTCGACGAGGTGCCGCAGCGCTTGGTGGGCATGGGCTACACCAATGCCGGCGCCGCCGATGCGCCCGGCTTGTTTCGCGTTCACGGCGACACCGTCGAGGTGTTCCCCGCGCAGGAGAAGGCGCCCGTGCGCATCGAGTTCTTCGGCGACGAGATTGACCGCATCCGCCGCATGGTGAGCTCAACGGGGCAGACCATCGGCAACGAGGACAGTATCGAGATCTTCCCCTGCCGTGAGCTGGCGCTTACCGACGATGCCGTTCACAACATGCATGTGGCGCTCTATCGCGCCAGCCAGGACGATAGCAAGCTGGCGGCGCTGCTCGAGATGGTGGATGCACGCATCGTCACGCCCGAGCTCGACCGCTTTTTGCCGGTGATGTACGGCCAGACCGTGAGCCCGCTGGCACACGTGAGCGGCAAGGCGCTCGTGGTTCTGTCCGAGCCGCGCTCGCTGTTCGACGACTGCCTGCGCGCCTACGAGGATATCGAGGCGCGTGCCGGCGAGGCGGGGATTGACCGACTGGATGGCCTGTATGTACGTGCCCAGCAGCTCGATTTTGGTGCTCAGCAGCGCCTGAACTATGTGAGCCTGATTCGCGCCGGCGGCGCGGTTACGGCAGAGCTCAAGATTGAGCAGCCTGCTATCGCAGGCTCGGACAACCGTTTTATGACGCGCGTCCAGGAAGTCGTGGGTAAGCGCTACGCCTGCGTGTTCGCCATTCCCGATCGCGGCGCGCGCGAGTCGATGGAGCTCACCTTTGGCGATGAGGGCATTACCTTTGAGGAGTCGCTGACCGCGGCGCCCGAAAATGCCGGCGTCATTGGCGAGCACGTACGCGTGGCAGCGGCAGATTCTGCCGACCGTGCCGCACGCCAGGAGGCCCACGCTTCCATTCGCGAGCGTAAGGTCGACGCGCTCAACGCCCGCCCGCTCGAGGCGGGCGCGGCCCAGGCTGCCGCCGGTGCCGCCGTGCCCACCATCTCGCGCGGACGCGTGACCTTTGTCGATGCCGCCCTGCCGCAGGGCGTGGTGGTGCCCGATGCCAACCTGGCCGTGTTCTCGATCGCCGACCTCAACGCCCGCATGGATGCCAACCGCGCGCGCAGCCGCCGCAAGGTGGACATTACGCAGATCACGTTCCCGTTTAAGCCGGGCGACTACGTGGTTCACGCTACCCACGGCATCGCGCTCTTTAGCGAGATCGCGCGCCAGGAAGTGGGCGGCAAGGAACGCGACTACTTTTTGCTGGAATACGCCGACGGCGACAAGCTCTACGTGCCGCTGGAGCAGGTTGACCGCATTACGCGCTACGTTGGTCCCGACGGCGATAAACCGCGCTTGACCAGGCTCAACACCGCCGACTGGACGCGGGCTACCAACAAGGCGCGCAAGAATGCCAAAAAGCTGGCGTTTGACCTGGTCGACCTGTATACGCGCCGCTCGTCGATTACCGGTATCGCCTGTCCGCCCGATACGCCCGAGCAGATCGAGATGGAGGAGAGCTTCCCCTACGACGAGACGCGCGACCAGCTGGAGGCTAT
>URNU01000147.1 GCA_900549275.1 uncultured Collinsella sp.
TAGTAGTAATCGTTCTGGTTGGTCAGGTTGGAGACGTAGCCCGTGTTGACCACGATGTCGAGCGCGATCTGCTTGACAGCCTCGCTCGACAGGTCCTGGCGCACGTCCTCAAGACCCTGGACGCCATAGGTAAACAGCGGCTCGGAACAGGTGTGGGCGAGTGCCAAGCCAAGACCGGCAGTGTGCTCCAAATTGCCGGCGCTCGTGGCGTACTCGACCTCGGGCTGCTTAGACAGGGCATCGCCCACGCCGGCCCAGAAGTACTCTGCCGGTGCCTCGGCGATGATCTTGGGGTTGATGAAGATGTGCGCCGGTCGGTTGGGGTACGAATAGCCCTCGAGCGAGCCGTCGTCGTTATACACGACGGCAATGGCTGTCGCGGCCGAGCAGTTGGAGCAGATCGTCGGCACGGTAAAGACGATTTTCTTGAGCTCGATAGCAGCCGTCTTGACGGTATCGAGCGCCTTGCCGCCGCCGCATGCGATAAGCACGTCAGCTTCCTGGCAGGCAGGGGAATTCACGACCTTGGCGATATTGGCACGCGTACTGTTGGTGCCGTAGACGCGCGTCTCGAGAATTTCGACGTCGGTACCCGCCAGCGCAGCTTCGATACCGGGAAGTGCTGCGGCCAGTGCCCGCTTGCCACCGATGATCGCGACCTTCTTCGCGCCGTACTCGGCCAGTGCGCCGGGCAGCTCGTCAAAGCAATCCTCGCCAACGGTGTAGTCGCTCATTCCAATCGTGCGCATAGCAACCTTCTTTCGTTCGATAAAGTGCTTTCAGGTATTTTGCTCCAAGAGAAGGTCCACAGCCGCGAGAAATTTCGAACGTATAAAACCAGTGTTGAGGGTTTTTCGCCGGCGCTGAACGTGCTAGCATACTCCGCATAAGCGTTGATGGGGACGAGTAGTCGGCCGTCCGCATGCTACAGAGAGCGGGGAGCGCTGAGAACCCGTGCATGCGACCGATGAAAATCACCCCGGAGCTGCGGTCCCAACGGACGTGCCGCGCAGGTTCGTCTTAGTAGACATCGCCGAGATGGTCGTCGATACAGACCAGCCGAGTAACGGATGCGAGCGCGCGGCGACGCGAGCGAGGGCATCTAAGCTGGGTGGTTAAGCGAAGAGCTTTTACGGACAGACTGTCCGTTTTGTGGCGCTTCGTCCCAGCTTGTAGGGACGGGCGCTTTTTTGGTGCCCAGAGGGCGTGCGCGCCCATGACAAGAAAGGGGTACCGTGGCAAACGAGTACAAGCAGACGATGAATCTGCCCAAAACCGGATTTCCCATGCGTGCCGGTCTTTCCAAGTCCGAGCCAAAGCGACTCAAGGACTGGCAGGACAACAAGGTCTACGAGCAAGTTCTAAAGAAGAACGAGGGTCACAAAAAGTTCGTGCTGCACGACGGCCCTCCGTACGCCAACGGCCCGATCCACATCGGCCACGCCATGAACAAGATCTCCAAGGACATGATCAACCGTTACTGGATGATGCAGGGCTATGAGGTTCCCTATGTCCCCGGTTGGGACTGCCACGGTCAGCCGATCGAGCACAAGGTCGAGGAGAAGCTCGGCACCGAGAAGTTCAACCAGACCTCCACGGCTAAGATCCGCGAGCTTTGCAACAAGTTCGCTGTCGAGAACATCGAGCTCCAGAAGGCTGGCTTCCGTCGTCTGGGCGTGCTCGGCGACTGGGACAACCCGTATCTGACGCTCTATCACCAGCATGACGCCGCCGACATTGAGGTCTTCAAGGCCATGTTCGACAAGGGCATGATCTATCGCGGTCATAAGCCCGTCCACTGGTGCAAGCACTGCCACACCGCACTCGCCGAGGCCGAGATTGAGTACTCTGACGAGACGAGCCCATCCATCTTCGTGCGCTTCGAGATGACCTCCAAGCCCGCCGGCCTCGAGAACTTCGACGGCCCGGTTGACTTCATCATCTGGACGACCACGCCGTGGACCATCCCCTCCGACCAGGCAGTTTCCCTCAAGCCCGGCGCCGCCTACGTCGCCGTTGAGCACGACGGCCGCGCCGAGGTCATGCTTGAGGACTTGGCTCCCAAGTGCTGCGAGGAGCTTGGCTGGGAGTACACCCCGGTCATGGTCGACGGCAAGCCCTATGTGGTTCCCGCCGAGACGTTCCACCACATCCACTACAAGCAGCCGATCTTTGACGGTGTTGAGGGCGTGGCGTTGCTGGCCGATTACGTCGGTGTCGATGACGGTACCGGTATCGTCCACAACTCGCCCGGCCATGGTGTTGACGACTACTTCGCCTGCCTCAAGGAAGGCATCACCGACATCTGCATGCCGGTCGATGACGACGGCAAGTTCTACACCGGCGAGGAGTTTGGTACCGGCGGCCCCTTCAGCGGCATGGATACCGACGAGGCCAACCCGCATATCATCGAGTTCCTGCGCGAGCGCGGCACCCTGGTCCTCGAGAAGAAGATCACGCACAGCTATCCGCACTGCTGGCGCTGCAAGCACCCTGTGCTCTTCCGTGCTACCGACCAGTGGTTTGTCTCGATGGACAAGACCGGTTTGCGTGAGCAGGCTGGCAAAGAGGTTCGCGAGAACGTCAAGTGGTATCCGGCCCATGCCGCCAACCGCATTGGCGCCATGGTCGAGCAGCGCCCCGACTGGTGCATCAGCCGTCAGCGCAACTGGGGCGTGCCTATCCCCAGCTACACCTGCGCCGACTGCGGCGAGAAGGTCATGAACGACGCCACGCTCGACGCCGTCATCAAGCTCTTCCACGAGAAGGGTTCCGACGCCTGGTTCACCGACGCTCCCGAGAGCTACCTGGGCGAGGCTTGCGTCTGCCCCAAGTGCGGCGGCCATCACCTCAAGGCCGATAAGGACATCCTCGATGTGTGGTGGGACTCCGGCGTTTCCTGGAAGGCCGTCTGCGAGTACCGTCCCGAGCTGGAGTACCCGGCTGATGTGTACCTCGAGGGCTCCGACCAGCACCGTGGTTGGTTCCAGAGCTCGCTGCTCACCTCGGTGGGCGCCAACGGTCACGCCCCGTACAAGGCGGTCGTCTCGCAGGGCTTCACCCTCGACGGCCAGGGCCGCAAGATGTCCAAGTCGCTCGGCAACGTCATCGACCCTAATAAGGTCTGCGACGAGATGGGCGCCGACATCATCCGCCTGTGGGTTGCCTCCGTCGACACCAGCTCCGACGTTTCCATCGACCACGAGATCCTCGCTCGTACTTCCGATGCCTACCGTCGTTTCCGCAACACGCTGCGTTTCCTGCTCTCCGAGCTCGAGGGCCAGTTTGAGCCCGAGACCGACGGCGTCGCCTTTGCCGATCTGCTGCCGCTCGACAAGCTCATGGTTGCCCGTCTGACCCAGGTCCAGGCCGAGGTCGACGACGCCTACGCCAGCTACGAGTTCCCGCGCGCCTACCGTGCGCTTTACGACTTCGTGGTTACCGAGCTTTCCAACGTGTACCTCGACGCCCTGAAGGATCGCCTGTACTGCGACAAGCCCGGCTCGCTCGAGCGCCGCAGCGCCCAGACCGTGCTTGCCGAGCTCTTCTCGATGCTCATGCGCGACCTGCAGCCGATTCTGTCCTACACGGTCGACGAGGCCATGGCCTATGCGCCTGCCGGCTGCGTCGATCACCAGAAGTACGCAGCGCTGCTCGATTGGTACAAGTCGCCCATCACGATCGACGAGGCCAATGAGTTTGAGGGCGTGCTCGAGGCTTCGCTCGAGCTTCGTAGCGCCGTGACCAAGGCCCTTGAGGATGCCCGCTCCGCCGGCACCTTCACCAAGAGCCAGCAGGTCCGCGTTAAGGCGGTCGTTCCTGCCGAGATGTACGCGCTGCTGACCGGCGATAAGGCCGTTGACCTGGCCGAGTTCTACATCGTCTCCGATGTTGAGCTGAACCAGGGCGAGGAGCTTTCCGTCGCTATCGAGGCTGCCGAGGGCGAGTGCTGCGATCGTTGCTGGAACTACCGCACCACCGTCGGCGAGTACAATGGTCACGCGCATATTTGTAAGCGCTGCGCTGACGCCCTTTAGGTTCCGCCGTTCTACCGAACGGCGGACCTGCCGACGCTGCAAATGCCCCTAAACGGCAACCTGACGTTCAATCGTCGGTCGCGTACCAAAGTACGCTTCCCTCCTCTTTCACGTCACCTTGCTCGCTTAGGAACGTTTTCGCTG
>URNU01000148.1 GCA_900549275.1 uncultured Collinsella sp.
TACCACTCACGACGGCCCATCTCGGCACCGCCGAGACGACCGGAGCACTGGATACGGATGCCCTTAGCGCCGGCCTTGCGGGCGGACTGGACAGCCTTGCGCATAGCGCGACGGAAGGCAACGCGGCCCTCGAGCTGCTCAGCGATGGACTGAGCAACGAGGTTGGCGTCGAGCTCGGGGCGCTTGATCTCGACAACGTCGACGGAGAGCTGGCCCTTGGAGACGCCAGCGACCTTCTCGAGCTCGGTGCGGAGGGTATCGATCTCGGCACCCTTCTTACCGATGACAACGCCGGGGCGAGCGGTGAGGATGATGACCTTCACCTTGTCGCCAGCGCGCTCGATCTCGACGCGGGAGACAGCTGCGCGGGAAAGACGCTTCTCGAGGTACTTGCGGATCTCGAGATCGTTACCGAGGGTCTTAGCGTAATCCTTCTCTGCGAACCAGCGGGAGCGCCAGTTCTCGGTGATGCCAAGACGGAAGCCGGTGGGGTAGACTTTCTGACCCATACAGCTTTACGCCTCCTTTCGAGGAGCAACGACGACGGTGATGTGGGAAGTACGCTTCAGAATGCGAGAAGCGGAACCCTTGGCGCGGGGACGGATGCGCTTAAGCGTCGGACCCTCGTCAACATAGGCAGCGGCGACAACCAGGTTGTCGGCACGCAGACCGTTGTTGTTCTCGGCGTTCGCAACGGCGGAACGGAGAACCTTCTCGACATCCACGGCGACGGCGCGGTCGCAGAAGTGGAGGATGTCGAAGGCCTGAGCGACAGGCTTGCGGCGGATCAGATCGACCACCAGGCGGGCCTTGCTGGGGGAAACACGCACGTACTTAGCGACGGCGCGAACCTCGGTGGCCTCAGTTTCAATAGACTTAGTTGCCATTTACGGTTAACCCCCTATTTGGCCTTGTGGCCACGGAACGTACGAGTCGGCGCGAACTCGCCGAGCTTGTGACCAACCATGGACTCGGTAACATACACGGGCACATGCTTGCGGCCGTCGTGGACGGCGATGGTGTGACCAACCATCTCGGGGAAGATGGTGGACGCGCGGGACCAGGTCTTCACGACGTCCTTCTTGCCAGCCTCGTTCATCGCGGTGATACGCGAGAGAAGGCGAGTCTCCACGAACGGGCCCTTTTTGAGACTTCTGCTCATAAGTGCTTTCTCCTAAAACTCGGTATCCGAAATTACTTCTTACGGCGACGAATGATGTGCTGGTTCGAGACCTTCTTCTTCTTGCGCGTACGAAGGCCCTTCGTCGGCTTACCCCAGGGGGTAACAGAGGGACGACCAGAGGTGTGGTTCTTGCCCTCGCCACCGCCGTGCGGGTGGTCGACAGGGTTCATGACGGTACCGCGGACGGTCGGGCGCACGTTCATGTGACGCTTACGGCCGGCCTTGCCGATGACGATGTTGGAGTGATCGGCGTTGCCGACCTCACCGACGGTGGCGCGGCAGGTAACGAGGATGCGGCGCATCTCGGAGGAAGGCATACGGACGATGGCGTACTTGCCCTCCTTACCCATCAGCTGGCAGGAGTTACCGGCGGAACGGGCAATAGCGGCGCCCTTGCCCGGCTGGAACTCGACGGCGTGGATGAGCGTACCGACGGGGATGTCGGCGAGGGGCAGAGCGTTGCCCGGCTTGATGTCGGCGTCAGAACCGGACATGATGGTCTGACCGACCTCGAGGCCCTTGGGGGCCAGGATGTAGCGCTTCTCACCGTCAGCGTAGTGCAGCAGAGCGATGCGAGCGGAACGGTTCGGATCGTACTCGATCGTGGCAACCTTGGCGGGCACGCCGTCCTTGTTGCGCTTGAAGTCGATCACGCGGTAACGACGCTTCACGCCGCCGCCCTGGTGGCGGGTGGTGATGCGGCCGTTGTTGTTACGACCGGCCTTCTTGGGCAGGGGCTCGAGAAGAGACTTCTCGGGCTTGGTGCAGGTGATCTCGGAGAAGTCGGAGATCGTCTGCCAACGCCTACCAGCGGAGGTCGGCTTAAGGTGCTTTACAGCCATTACAATCCCTTTCAATAGGAATCCGTTAGCCATCGCAGACAGGGATTCGAGGTTCTGCCTCGGGTGCGATGACACCGGACGTATACACGGTTCCGGGCGTGTCCATTTTATACGCCCAAAACCTTGAGCTCTCGCCTCCCCTATTTGGGAGGCATGAGCTCACTCAACAGCAGCGAGTCTTAGGCCTGGTTGCCAAAGACCTCGATGGTGTCGCCCTCGGCCAGCGTGACGATGGCCTTCTTCCAAGAACGGGTCTTGCCGGCGACATAGCGCACGCGCTTGGTCTTGGGCTTGACCGTCATGGTGTTCACGCGAACGACCTTGACGCCGAAGATCTCCTCGACAGCGTCCTTGATCTGATACTTGTTAGCATCCTTGGCGACCTCGAACGTGTACTTGTTCTGCTCCATGCCGGAGAAGGAACGCTCGGACACGATCGGACGGATGATGATCTCGTGGGCGGTCATTTATGCAAGCACCTCCCCGAAGTGAGCGGCGATGTCGGCGGGCATCAGCACGGCGTTGTTGTTGACGAGATCGTAGGTGTTGGCCTCGTCGGCAGTGATGATGAACGTCTTGGGAATGTTGCGGAACGACAGGTAGGCGTTGACGTCCTCATCGCGAACGATGATGGTCAGACGCTTGCCCTCAAGGCCGAGAGCCTTGAGCATGGCAACGGCAGCCTTGGTGGAAGGCTTCTCGAAGCCGTAGTCGTCGACGAGCACGAGCTCGCCATCGGCCAGCTTGGCGGACAGCGCGGAGCGCATAGCCAGCTTGACCTCCTTGTTGTTCATACGCTTAGCGTAGGAACGGGGCTTGGGGGCGAAGACAACGCCACCGTGACGCCACTGGGCAGCACGGATGGAACCCTGGCGGGCACGGCCGGTGCCCTTCTGACGCCAAGGCTTCTTGCCGCCACCGGAAACCTCAGAGCGGCCCTTAGCGGACTGGGTGCCCTGACGCCAAGAGGCCATCTGGCACTTGACGATGTGGTGCATAACGTGGATGTTCGGCTCGATGCCGTACACCTCAGCGGCGAGCTCGGCCTCGGCGACCTTCTTGCCCTCGCTGTTCTTTACTTCAAACTTTGCCATTTAAGTGTTCTCCTTGGTATGACGCTGGGCTAAATGGGCTGGGCCCTTAGGCCATACGGATGGCGACGAGACCATTCTTGGCACCCGGGACAGCGCCCTTGACCAAGATGAGGTTCTGCTCGGCATCGATGCGGACAACGGAAAGGTTCTTGACGGTAACGCGCTCGTTACCCATGTGACCGGCCATCTTGACGCCCTTGAGGACGCGCGCAGGATAGGCGCACTGACCGATAGAACCGGGGTGACGCTGGAAGTGAGAACCATGCGTCATAGGACCGCGGCGCTGACCCCAGCGCTTGATGCGACCCTGGAAGCCCTTACCCTTGGAGGTACCGATGACGTCGACCTTCTCGACATCAGCGAAATCAGCGACGGTGACGACCTCGCCGACCTTGTGCTCCTCGCCGTTCTCGACGCGGACCTCACGAAGGAAGCGGACAGGCTCGACGCCGGCCTTGGCGAAGTGACCAGCCATGGGCTTGTTCACGTTCTTGGCCTTGATGTCGCCGAAACCGATCTGGACGGCGTCATAGCCGTCGGTTGCCTGAGTTTTAACCTGCGAGACAGCGCAGGGGCCAGCCTGGATGACCGTGACGGGAACGACGTTATCGTCCTCGTCCCAAACCTGGGTCATGCCAATCTTGCGGCCGAGAATCATGCTGATCAAGATATGATCCCAACTCTCGCGTGGTCTTGGGACAATGCGTACACCACCGAGCGTACGCCCCTAGAGGACCACTACTTACACGACGTGCTCCCCAACCTTGTATTGCGTCCGGACTACCTGACAACCCTATTAAGCAGGCATTTTGTCCAGCCAGAATACTCCCCTGGTTACACACAGCTGTTTAGTATACACGGCTGCGGGCGTATCCATCGAGATTCATATTTCACTCACATTGTTTACGCAGGTAAAGTGCGTGGAGTCGCCCGAGCTTGGCAGAGGGGCGGCGAAATATATTAAGTTTGCTGCTCTACAGTCCTGCGCAAGACGGAAAGCACATTAAGTGCTTTCCTTTGCGTGCGGAACTCGCGAC
>URNU01000149.1 GCA_900549275.1 uncultured Collinsella sp.
GAGCCTGGGCGTACTCATGTCATCGCTCAGCTGGAACGCGCAGGGACCGCTCGCGAGTGGACACGATACCCACGCCGACCTCACCGCCGCCGGCATCGAGGCGCTCACGCAGATGGAGCACGCCGGTATGGTACTCGACGTCTCCCACCTCAACGACGAGTGCTTTGACGAGGTTGTCGCCCACGCCACGCGCCCCTTCGTCGCTAGCCACTCCAACTCCCGTGCGGTTTGCGGCGTCAAGCGCAACCTCACCGACGACCAGTTCCGCACCATTCGCGACATGGGCGGCATCGTCGGCCTCAACTACTGCAGCGAGTTCCTATCCAACGAAGCAACCGACGAGACCGCCGCAGATGTCACCTTCGACCAGCTGGCGGCACATATCGAACATTGGCTCGACCTGGGCGGCGAGGACGTCATCGCGCTCGGCGGCGACTGGGACGGTGCCACGGTGCCCGCTTTCCTCTCCGATGCCAGCAAGATGCCCGAGTTCCAGAACATGCTCTCCAAGCACTTTGGCAAGACCGTGATGCAAAAGCTCTGCAGCGACAACGCGCTTGCCTTCTTTGAGCGTTATTAATTTCACATCCCTTGAGCGGGCCGGCATGCCGAACGGTCGACATGCCGGCCCGTCCCCAATCTGAAGGACCGCTTTTGACGCAGCAGTTTACGATTTCCGTATCCCGACCGGATGGGACGCCCATCCCCGTCGTCGTTACCAAAAAGCGCGTCAAGAACTTCAACCTACGCGTCACATCGAGCGGTGAGGTCCACGCCAGCGCACCGCTCGGCGCCAGCCGCGAGCGTATCGAAGCGTTTGTGAAGCGCAACAGAGCCTGGATTATCAGCCGGCTTGCCCAGCGTGAACAACGTCAGGCGACGGCGCGAGAGCCGCTCAGTCCCTCGTCCATCATTGCACTTTGGGGCAAGCCCATCACGGTACAGGATGCGCTCGATCACAACTTTGCATCACCCGCACCGCGACCCAAACAGGCCACCTTCGCAAGTTTTATGGGTGCCGACAAATCGAACGAACGCCCACAGGCCCAGCGGCATGCAATCCTCGACGGTCTAACGTCCGATGAGCTCCAAGCCCACATCGACCAGCTCTATACGTCCGAAGTCACATCGGCGCTGCGCGATATGGTGCACGTATACGAAATCGCAATGGGTGTCGCCGTTTCCCGCGTTTCCGTACGCAGCATGAAAACGCGCTGGGGCTCGTGCACGCCCAAAACCGGCGCCATTCGCATCGCACGCGAACTTGCCGCCTACCCCATCGAATGCCTTGACATGGTTGTCGCCCACGAGCTCGTCCACTTGCTCGAGCCAAGCCACAATCAGCGGTTCCACGCCCTGCTCGACATGTACTGCCCCAACAATAGGGTTCTGTCGCAGCGGCTCAAAAAACCGCCCGCCAACGAGCTCTAGCGTCGGCTAGCGCACACGCTCGATCTCGACGCCGCAGCTTGCCAGGGGAAGACCGACGGGCGCCCAAGGCTTATCGAGCTTAACACGCACGCCAAGCAGCAAGGGGTAACGGCGTAGCAGCATCGAGGCCACACCCTCGGCTGCGGCCTCGATGAGCTTAAACGTATGCTCGCGCAGATAGCCGTCGACATCGTGGCACACCGAGCCGTAATCAATCGAGGCATCCAGGTTGTCGTGCTCCCCTGCCGCGCGCAGGTCGGCATAGAGCACCAAGGACACGACAAACTTCTGCCCCAGGGCGTTCTCCTCGGGATACACGCCGTGGTTGGCAAAGACCTCGAGACCGTCAATAGCAATGCGGTCGGCATGGCGCAGGTCGTCATAGTTCACATGAGGCACCGCCGTTGCGGCGGAAATCTCGCCCCTGCCACGACGGGCAAGCTCGGCGCCTTCGACCTTGGTTGCATTCTCAGGTAGCTTTTTGTTAGTCATCGCGATCGTCTCCTTCGTTCAGAACCCCGACCGCGCATGCCGACTACACGCGAATCGACAGGTTCTTTTTATCATCGCTCCAGTTGCAAGCATTGCGTGCGGGGCATGCAAAGCAGGCGCGCGACGCTTTGTCGGCTGCATAGAGCAGGCGCTCAAGCGGCTGGCTGTTCACGCGCAGCTTTCGATGGCCCAGAATGGCCGTCTTAATGGCTGCGGCATCTGCCGGCTCAAACGCCACGTCTTCAGGCATGCCGCCGAGAATCGCATCAGCGACGCGTTCGCTTGCAACATCATGAGATATACCCGATTCATACTGTTCATCTTTGCCGATATCGTGAAGAAGTGCCGCGGCATAGATGACCTCGCGGTCAAATTCGAGTTGCTCCTCAAGATTCTTAATCCACATAATGCGCGCGACATCCAGCAAATGGTCAATACCGTGGCGGCAAAAGATGCGCCCCGATTCCAACTGCGCAATGTTACCCAGATGCCGCCGGAACAGCCCGTTGGCACAGATGTAATCAATGCGAGGCATAGCACCAAAGGGAGTCAGGCCCGAAGCCAAAAAGCCGCGGCGCGGCGTCCCCTCATCGGTCTTCGATGCAAAGTCGTTGACGACTCTCATGGTTAGCGGCCCAACATCCTAAAGAATCGCTCCTCGAGCGACGGATCGGTCTCAAAGACACCGCGACGAGCAAGCGTTACGGTCTTGGTACCGGGCTTTTGCACGCCGCGCATGGTCATGCACATATGCTCGGCTTCCATGAGTACGATCGCTCCTTGGGGAGCAAGATATTCCATGAGGGCATCGGCAACCTGTGCACACAGCTGCTCCTGCAGCTGCAGTCGACGGGCATAGACCTCAACCGTGCGGGCAAGCTTAGACAAACCCGCCACACGACCGTTAGGGATATAGCCGATCGCAGCCTTGCCATAAAACGGCAGCAGATGGTGCTCGCACAGCGAGTAAAACGTGATGTCGCGCTCGATAACCAAATCGTTCGAAGCGACGGCAAAGGTTTTGGACAGGTGCTCCTCGGCGCTCTGATCCATGCCACCGGCAATCTCGTCATACATACGGGCGACGCGTGCCGGCGTCTCCAGCAAGCCCTCACGAGTTGGGTCCTCGCCTATGCCCTCAAGCAACAGCTTTATGGCGGTCTCAACTTTTTCCTGATCGACCATCTGGACCTCACTCTTCCGATTTTGTGTTCGCGCTATGGTACCACGCCCCCCGGCATCGGCCACAAGCTACATAGTATGGGTCGAATAGACCGGATCGTCTCGCCAAAGCTCCACAGCATCGCAAAGCGCAACGCCCTCACGCGCAGCACGAGCGCGCGTGGCGTTCATGTCGATCACGCGCTGATTACTCGAACCCCTAAAACGCAACGAGATATCGTGCAAGTCTTGAACAAACGGGCCGTCCACTAGCATGTCGAGGCAGGCAAGAATGCGGTCCGTCAACTCGGTATGATGACGGCCGCCCGGCATAAGTTCCTCGAGCACGTCGCCAGTAAAGCACCAAATGGTCTTCCCCGACTCCACAGGATAGGCCGCACGCACGCGTTCGATAAAGTCAACGAGACCTGCTTGATTCTCGGGCTCCATAGGCTCGCCACCCAGAATCGTCAGGCCATCAATAAAGGGATGGTCGAGACTCTCGATAATCTTGTCCTCGACGGCACGGTCGAACGGTTCACCCGCAGCAAAGTCCCACGCGACGGAGTTAAAGCAATTCTCGCACCCACGACGGCACCCACTCACAAACAGAGAAGTACGAACACCTTCCCCATCAGCAATGTCGAAATACTTAATGTTCGCGTAGTTCATAGGTAACCTTCCTGGGGGTCTGGAGCACATCATCCCGTCCTCAAACATTCTCGGCCTTCGGCCTGCGAAACTGCGGGCGGGACGATATGCTCCAGACCCCTCGCGAGCGATACTCGATGAACAAAGCGAACATCGAGTATAGGGTTCGAGGTCTAATAAAAACTTTGTTGCAGCTCAACCGCCATCGCAAGCAAAACGTTGTTGCAAGTCAACTCATTTCCGCTAAGAACTTCGAGAAGTGAGCAGACCGCATGCTGCATCTCAACTACGTCAACTTGGCTGAACCGAGAGGGCCGCTTGGGCTTTTGCTCGATATGAGTTCCGCACGCAAAGAAGGCCACTTAATGTGGTCTTCGTCTTGCGCAGGACTGTCCGAAATAGCGAGCAAATGCCCAAGC
>URNU01000150.1 GCA_900549275.1 uncultured Collinsella sp.
TCGCCGCCCACGGGAAGGCCGCTCGCAAGACGCGATACCTCAACGCCCAATGGCTTGATGGTGCGAGCAAGGTAGCTCGCCGTAGTCTCGCCCTCGATGTTGGGGTTGGTGGCGATAATGACCTCGTGGATGTCCTCGTGGCCCAGGCGCGCCAGCAGCTCGCGGATATGCAGCTGCTCGGGACCGATCTTGTCCATGGGGCTGATCACGCCGCCCAGCACATGGTACAGGCCATGGTAGCTGCCCGTGCGCTCGATTGCCTGGACATCGCGCGGCTCACCCACCACGCAGATGCGGGTGGTGTCGCGCATCGGGTCCTGGCAGATGGAGCACTCATCGGCCGTGGCGTAGTTAAAGCAACGGCTGCAAAAGTGGACCTCCTGCTTGACCTCCAGGATGGCCTCGGCCAGGCGGCGGGCCTCCTCGGCATCGGCCTCGAGCAGGTAATAGGCGATGCGCTGGGCCGACTTGGGACCAATGCCCGGCAGACGGCCCAGCTCATCGAGCAGTTTTTGCAGACTGTGATTCGCACTCATATATATGCGTGTCTTAGAACGGCATGCCCGGGATGTTGAGGCCGCCGGTGATGGCGCCCATCTGCTTGTTGGCGAGCTCGTTGACGCCGCGGACGGCCTCGTTGACGGCAGCCATGATCATGTCCTGCAGCATATCGACGTCCTCGGGATCGAGGGCATCGGGGTCGATGGTGAGGTTGACGAGCTCCATCTCGCCATTGACGGTCACCTTGACCATACCGCCGCCGGCAGAGGCGTCGACGGTCTGGGACTTGAGATTCTCCTGCGCGGCGGCAAGCTGCTCCTGCATCTTGCGGGCCTGCTTCATCATCTGCTGCATGTTCATACCGGCCATGATGGCTCCTTTACGTGCGGCCGCACGCCGAGCTGCAAGGGCAGCCGGAGCACGGCGGGACTTTCAAACTCAAAAATCGTACCACGGCGCGCGGCGAGAGAGCGGGGCGGACGTGTTACCTCAGTCGATATACATGTCCTGGAGTGCAAGCCGCACTCAAAGATTATGCGAAGTTGAATAATTCGCATCTGCATAATATTGAAAGTTAAATCTTGTAGAGCCGGAATCCGACATTTTTTGCATCCGGCTAGATAACAAAATGCCGAACCGCTGCTCGAGGCGGCGCTCATGATGGCAGGGTATAATTTGATTGTCACAGACAGCAATTTGGAGGTGCCCCCATGAATGCCCCCGACGCGCTCCAAAACATCCGCTCAAAACACCCCGTTGCATATGTGGTTCTCTATCTCTTTGTCGGCTGGGCATTACTGGTTGTCATCACCCATGCCATAGCCTTTGGAGCAGGACTGCTGATAGCCAGCTCGGACCAGCCCGTCGTCAAATGGGAGACGACCGATGAGTGCACCGACGGAACCCGAACCGTTTACTACAACAGCCCGTCCCTCTACCAAGAGTTCAGGGTCAAGATAAAGGACTCCAAGATTGTCGATGCCGAACCAGGCGCTTTCTTGACAATCGGAGCAACCCTCAACGCCGAGCAAGTCGAGTACACGGACAGCTATGCGACGTATCGTATCGACCTCAGCATCCTAGGCCGACCGTCACGCACCTGTCTGCTCGAATGCGATATACGCGGTACCACACTACACATGTCCGAAATACAGATGCGCCCGGACAAAGAGACCTCTTCGTGAGCAGTATGCCCACCCGCACGGTTACTCCACCGGTTTGAAGATGGTGGCCTGGCCAAAGACGCTGCGGATGAGGGCTTTGGCCTCGTCCTCGGTCTGCGGGATGCTCAGGGCTGCACCCTGGTGGCCGAAGGGACTGCCGGCGCCGGGGTTGGATTCCCAGGGAGCAGCGGGGGCGTCCTCCTCTTTGGGGGCAGTTGCAGCGGGCTTGGGCGCGGACGCCGCACCCGACACGTCGAACGGGGGCAGATCGTCCCCGCCGGCATCGGCAGCAAAACCGCCAACCATGGCATCGTCGTAGGGAACCTGCTCGGATTCCCACGGCGCAGACGACGCGGCAGGCTGTGCCGTGGGAGCGGACGCGCGCTCGGGCGCACGGGGTGCGGGCTCGGTCGGGAGCTTGCCCGTGGCAGGAGCGCCGGCAGGGTTGTCGGAGCGCAGCCAGGGGGCCTTGGCCAGGTCGGATGACTTGGGCGCAGGCGCGGCAGCGGACCTGGACGCGGGGATCGGAGCAGCCGGTTTGGGCGCAGCGGGTTCAGGCGCCGACGGGGTCGGTGCCGCTACCGGTGCCGCTTTTGGCTGCGGCGCGCTGGCGCTCGAGGATACAGGGGCCGCCGAGGACACGGGTTGCGGGTCCGCAGATGCCGCAGCCCGTGCAGATGGAGAATGCTCCTCATGTTGAGGAGCCGGCGTGCCACCTCCATCCAGGACGTAGTCGACGGTGCGACGACCGAAGACCGCACTGACTGTCGGCAAAAACACCGCCTGTGTATCAGCGCGCCCGAGCATCTTGATAGCAAATGCCGTAGGGAACGAAACCGTGAGCTTACAACCATCGTCTGCCGTAGCGCGAGCGTTCAACAGGAGAGCCGCATAAGAAGGTTGTTGGGCCTTGACGCGCTCGACGACCTCGACCCATTTGCGCTGGAGCTCGCCGGCATCCTCGACCGCGGGGGTCTCGGCGGCGCCGGCGGCAGCAACCTGGGCGGCGTTGTTGGGCTTGGACACCGGCACGGTCGATGCAGCAGGCGCGGGAGCCGGAGCTGCAACGGGTTGAGGTGCAGGCGTTACGGGTTTGGGCGCGGGAGCCGGAGCCACGGGCTTGGGCGCAGGCTGGGCAGCCGGAACAGCAGCACCGCGGTCCCAAGGCATACCGCCCTGGCGCGCGGGCGTAGCAGCGGGGGCAGCGGATGCCGCCGGGGCGGCAGCGCGGGCGCCCGAAATGAGCGTCGGCTGTTGGGCAGCAACGGGTACGGATGCTGCAGGCGCGGCGGCCTGAGCAGCCGCCACGCTCGCCGGCACGGCGGCATTGGCAACCATGGCCTCCAGGCGTGCCACGCGCTCGGCCAGGGCCTCAATCGTTAAATCAGCCTCGGGACGCGCCAGACGCGTGCAGGCAATCTCGAGCACCAGGCGCACGTCGCTCGCGCCCCTCATCTCCAGTGCGGCATCGTCGAGCACTGTCAGCACACGGGCCAGACGGTCGGCAGGATGCTCACCAAAGGCAGCGGCCTCGGCAGCAAGCGCCTCGGCCTGCTCGGAGCCACCCTCAAACAGCTCGGCACGGGCACCGGCAACGCAGGCAACATACACGTCGCGCACGTGCGCCACCAGGTCGCGCGTCAGTTCCAGCAGATCGTTACCTTCCTCGACCTGCGCGCGAATAAGCCCATACAGCTCGGCAACATCGCGATCGGCAATGGCACGGGAAAACTCGCCCAGAATCTGGTCCGAAACCTCGCCTAAAAGCGAGCGGGCGTCGTCCGCATGCACAGAACCGTTGCCAAAGACGCTCAGCTGCTCCAGCGTGGACAACGCGTCGCGCATGCCGCCCTTTGCATGGCGCGCCACGATAGTCAGCGCCTCGTCGTCGTAATCGAAGCCCTCCTGCTCGCACACGTATGCCAAGCGATGCTCGATATCCTCGTTGCCGATGCGATGGAAATCGAAACGCTGGCAGCGTGAGAGGATGGTCTCCAGAATCTTTTGCGGGTCGGTGGTGCACAGCACAAAGATCACGTGTGCCGGCGGCTCTTCAAGCGTCTTGAGCAGCGCGTTGAACGCCGCCGTCGTGAGCATGTGGACCTCGTCGATGATATAGATCTTGTACTTGCCGCGCACCGGGGCAAAGTTGACGGAGTTGATGATCTCCTCGCGCACATTGTCCACGCCCGTGCGGCTTGCGGCATCGAGCTCGTAGACATCGGGGTGGTTGCCCTCGGCGATGAGCTCGCACTCCTCACAAGTGCCGTCGGGCATGCAGCCGCTTGCGCCCTCGGCGCGCGCCGCCTCGGCGTTGCGACACAGTAGCGCCTTGGCAAGGATACGCGCCATGGTGGTCTTGCCCGTGCCGCGCGGTCCGCAGAACAGGTACGCGTGGGACAGGCGCCCCTCGGTGATGGCGTGCTCGAGCGTCGAGACGATATGCTGCTGGCCCACCACGGAGTCGAAGGT
>URNU01000151.1 GCA_900549275.1 uncultured Collinsella sp.
CACCGGCGAGTAGGAGCACAGCAGCACGCCGGCGATGGCGGCAAGGGCAGAGCCGATGGCAAACGTCATCGAAATGGTGCGGTTGACGTTGATGCCCATGAGCTGAGCGGCGGCCTTGTCCTCGGACACGGCGCGCATGGCCTTGCCCATCTTGGTCTTACCTGTAAAGAACATCAGGCCGGCCATGATAACCAGGCAGGCGACGATGGTGACGAGCGAGACGGCGCTCACGTTGAACTTGGCCAAGAACTCCGGCACCTGGAAGGTGACGAGCGAAGTGAAGTTCTTGGGCGTGGCGCCCCACAGAAGCTGCGCGGCGTTCTGCAGGAAGTAAGACACGCCGATAGCCGTGATCAGAACGGCCAGCGGGCCTGCTTGGCGCAGCGGCTTGTATGCCAGACCCTCGATGAGAACACCGAGAACGGTACAGACCACACAAGAAAGAATTACAGATGCCCAGCCCGGAAGGCCGAGATACGACGTGGCGCAGAACGAGACATAGGCACCGACCATGATGACATCGCCGTGAGCGAAGTTCAGCATCTTGGCGATACCGTAGACCATGGTGTAGCCCAACGCGATGATGGCGTAGACGCTGCCCATGGACAGGCCGTTGACCAGGTATTGGATAAAGACCGTCATGTTCCACATCCCCCTTTCGAATAGGTTTCCAGTTGATGTATGAAACAGGGACGTTACACTGTCCCTAGATACCAAGCAAGCAGGGAAGGCCAAAACCTCCCCTGCTTGGGATCAAAACCGCTCTATGTAAGGCGGCCAATTAGGCCTGTACGTACTTGCCGTCGGTGATGACGTACGCCGTGGGCTCCTTCTGGACCTGACCCTTATCGTTCCAGGTGAGCTTGCCGGTCAGACCGTCAACGGTAATGTTGCGCATAGCCTCGGGAAGCTTCTCAGCGACCTCGGTGGGATCGGCGTCGACACCAAGGCCGGCCTCCTTGAGGGCCTCGGCCACCGCATGCACGCCGTCGTAGGCGTCGGCGGCAAACTGGTCGGGGGTATCGCCGTACTTATCCTTGTAAGCGTTGACGAAGTCGGCGTTCTTCTCGTCGTCGGCGGAGAACGGGGTCATGAGCAGCAGGCCCTCGGCAAGAGAGGTGTCGAAGCCCTCCACGCCCAGGATACCGTCCATGCCGTCGCAGCCCATCATCTTGACGTCGTAGCCCATGTCCTTGGCGTTCTTGAGCAGGACGGATGCCGGCGTGTAGTAGATCGGCGCAAAGATCATGGTGGCGCCGGCCTGCTTAGCCTTGGTCAGCTGGTTGGTAAAGCTCGTGGCGGAGTCGTCCTTAAAGGTCTCCTCGTCGACAATCTCGAGCTTGGACTTAGCGGCCTGGGCCTTAAAGGAATCTGCGATGCCCGAAGAATAGGCGTCGCCGGAGTTATAGAACAGCACGAACTTCTCGTCCGCATATTTCTCTGCCAGGAACTTGGCAGCGTTGACACCCTGGTTGGGGTCGGTAAAGCAAACCTGGAAGACGCAATCCTTGCCCTTGGTAACGTCCTCGGAAGACGCGGACGGGGTGATCATGAACGTCTCGGGATCGTTACCGCACTCGGCGGCAACGGCGACCGACGCACCCGTGGTGGTCGGGCCGACGAGGGCCTGCATGCCCCAGTCGAGCAGGGTGTTGAAGGCGTTAACGGCCTTCTCGCCGTCGGCCTGGTCGTCCTCGGCCTTGCTGGCAAGCGGCAGCTCCTTGGTCGAGAAATCCTTACAGCCAAGCTCGACGCCCTGGGTAACGGACTTGCCGTAGGACGCGTTGGCGCCGGTCAGCGGGCCGATGGTGCCGATCTTAAACGAAGCGTCGCTCGAAGCGGAACCGCCGTCGCCGCCGTTGGAGGAGCAGCCAGCTAGAATGGACATCGCCCCCAGACCTGCTGCGCTCGCGATAACGCTCCTGCGATTCATAACAGGGTTCAATGACTTACCGGTGAGGCTCGACATGCGGCTCTCCTCTCAAATCTCGTCGGGTTTTGGTTACCCGACAGGCCATCCTTCGCCGTGTTCGGCGTTCGCAAAATAGTAGACGCTTTAGTTAGGAAAAGTGGCGGTTATTTCGACTTTTCTTTGGATTTGTTCATTTATCCATATTTCTGCGTATTTCTATTACTTTATGCAGTAATGCCACTTTATTGTGTAAAAGCAATGTTTCCGTTCTGTTACAGGCGTCCCCGCCCTGAATAAAACAACCTCGCCGGTCGCGCTTTATGCGCGCTTAGGCGGCGATGTACTTGCCGTCCTGAATCACATATGCTGTAGCGGGCTTTTCGACCTGGCCCTCGTCATTCCACGTCAGCTCGCCCGTCAGGCCCTCGACCTTGATCTTACGCATGGCACGGGCAAGGTCGCCGGCAATATCGGCGCCGTCGGCCGTAATATCGATACCCGCCTTGTCGATGGCCTCAACGATGGCGTGAACGCAATCGTAGGCGTCGGCGGCAAACTGGTTGGGAGTCTCGTCGTAGGCGTCCTTATAGGCCTTGACGAAGTCGGCGTTCTTCTCATCGTCGGCCGAGAACGGGGTCATGAGCAGCACGCCCTCGGCAAGAGAGGTGTCGAAGCCCTCGACGGAGAGCAGGCCGTCCATGCCATCGGTACCCATGAGCGTCATGTCGTAGCCCATGTCCTGGGCGTTCTTGAGCAGGACGGACGCCGGCGTGTAGTAGATCGGCGCAAAGATGAGCGTGGCGCCTGCCTCTTTGGCCTTGGTCAGCTGATTGGTAAAGCTCGTGGCGGAATCGTCCTTAAAGGTCTCGGTATCGACGATGTCGAGCTTGGATGCCTTGGCCTGCTCGGCAAAGGCGTCGGCAACGCCCGAGCTGTACGTATCGCCGGAGTTGTAGAACAGGGCGATCTTGGCGTCCGCATACTTCTCGGCCAAGAACTTGGCAGCGCTCGTGCCCATGGTGGGGTCGGTAAAGCAAACCTGGAAGACCGTGGTCTTGTCCTTGGTAACGTCGAGCGACGAGGCCGAGGGCGTGACCATGAGCATGTCATCGGCAATCTCGCCCGAGACGGCGACGGCAGCACCGGTGGTGACGGGGCCGACGAGCGCCTGCATGCCCCAATCGCACAAGGTATTGAAGGCGTTGATAGCCTTCTCGCCGTCGGCGACATCGTCCTCGGACTTAAGCGAGAGTTTGAGGTCCTTGGTCGAGAAATCCTTGGCGGCGAGCTTGGCACCCTTCTCTGCCGAAACGCCATAGGTTGCCGCGGCGCCGGTCAGAGGGCCGATAACACCGATCTTGAAGGTCTTGCCGTCATCGGTGGAGCCGCCGTCCGAAGAACAACCGGCGAGCGCGACGGTGCTTCCGAGCGCCGCGGCTCCGGCAAGGAAACTCCTGCGGTTAAGTACGTTGTTGATGCTAAACATGGTGTCCCCTTTTCGCTAGCCGCGATGCGGCCGTCTTGCGGTACAGGGCAAACCTTATGGTGCAAACGTTGACAGTTTGTTACGGAGTTCCGTTTGTAGCGAGCATGTTTCCAATGTTTCCGCAGCGTTTCGGGGGTGCCGTTTTGTGCGACTCCTGTTGCCTGGCGAGCACGCGCCCTCGGTTCACGCTAGAATGCACTCAACCTTTAAGCGGTTAATCCATCCATAAGATGCACGAAGGAGCTATCTATGAGCGAACCCCTGCGCACCGTGAACGTCGGTCTGATCGGTCTGGGAACCGTCGGCGGCGGCGTGGCCCGTCTGATCAAGAGCCACCACGATGAGTACCTGGCAGCCTACGGCATCGACCTTAAGCTGACCCGCGCCTGCGCACTTGCCTGGGAGCAGGCCGAGGCGGCAGGCATTGAGCGCGAGGCCTTTACGAGTGACTGGCACGACGTCGTCACCGACCCCGCCGTCGACATCGTCGTCGAGCTGATCGGCGGCGAGCATCCTGCAACCGAGATCTTTACCACCGCCTTTGAGCACGGCAAGCACGTCGTCTCTGCCAACAAGGCCCTGCTGGGCCGTCACGTCGAGACGCTTGCCGAGAAGGCGCGCGCGTGCGGCGTGCAAATCAAGTGCGAGGCCAGCTGCGGCGGCGGCATCCCCATCGTGAGCACGCTTGAGCACGACCTGGTGGGCAACAAGATCCTGACCATCGCCGGCATCCT